>JANNJE010000334.1:0-2107 GCA_031405735.1 Armatimonadota bacterium
GCCAGCTGGGCTGCGAAAGACAATCACATCTTTTTGCCGGATGGCACCCACAAGCCAGTACGCCCTGCTCACCAAGAGTCGCTCTTTGTTGGTGTATGTGGGTTCCATCGAATTTCCGGTTACAACGACTGTTTTGAAGTTGAAAAACATAAAAACCGTTATTGCCAGCACACCCAGTAACGTGAGACCGAACCCTGTAATTTTTGCACGCCGATTTTGAACTTCCGCCATATTAGTTCTCTATAGCTTATCTGAAACGAAATCCTTATTGGCTGTCCGCTATACTTATGGAAGCGTTTGACGCATCCATAGGCTCATGAGCGGATTTCTTCTATTGCTGTCTGAAAATATCTCGTGGATCGCTATTGTGCTCAGCCTAATCGTTGTTGGGTTGGCCGTAGCGTTAATTCGATTATCGGCAATTGTTCGCAAAAATCAGGAGATTTGGAACGAATTGTTAGGCGAAACGACGACTGGCAACCTCGAATTGATTCTCAAAGACCATTTGAGCGAACGTTTGGTGTTGCAGTCAAATCTTGAGCTTGCAAAGCAACAAATTGCGAGACTCGAAGAAAGGATGGCGACTGCAAAACGCCATGTCGGCCTAGTTCGATACGATGCATATCCTGATGTAGGCGGAGCGCAAAGCTTTGCCCTTGCCGTTTACGACGATCACGGAAATGGCGCTGTCATCAACGGCCTTGTAGGCCGATTGGATTGCAGAGTGTACTGCAAGCCGCTTGTGGGTGGCAAATCTGATCGGAGTTTGTCCATCGAGGAAACGCGGGCAATTGAAGATGCGGTTTCACGCGAGCCAAAGGCGGTGGTTACGTCATGAGCCAGCTAGCCGAAGACCTGGTACTGATCGAACGAGCCCAAAAGGGAGATCGAACGGCATTCGATGATTTGATTCGCCGGCACGAACGAAGAGCGTACCAATATGCCTATCGTTTGACTTCGAATCAAGAAGAAGCCTGCGATGTGGTTTCTGATGCATTTATCAGGGTTTTTTCTGCAATTCAAAATTTCAAAGGAAACAGCGCATTTTCGACCTGGCTTTATCGAATCATTACGAATTGCTTTTTAGACCTCCGAAAGAAAGAAAAGAACAAGTCACATTTGAGCCTTGATCAGTCCATTTCTGGCGTAGACGGTGAGATGGAACGGCAGATAGAAGATGATCGCCCTGGACCCGACGGCGAAGCTGAGCGGAATCAGAGAGAACGATCCATGGAATCAGCTGTGTCCAAATTGCCCGAGTATCAGCGAGCGATGATCGTTATGTATCACGGAGAAGGACTCGCTTACGAAGAAATTGCGGAGGCTTTAGACCTACCAATTGGTACTGTAAAAAGCCGATTAAACCGTGCGCGCCTGCAAATTCGCGAGCATTTAGTAAAAGATTCGGAACTCTTTAATCTAACTTGAAGTCAAACGGAACAGATATGAATGCGAAAAAAGCTCAAGAATATTTCTCCCTGCACTTCGATGGAGAACTGACAGGTGGCTTGCTTGACCAATTTGAACGAGCATTGAAGACGGATGCACAAGTCCAGGCAGAATATCGTGCGTTTGTTCAGACAATGCAAACGCTTGAAGAATTGAAGGCACCTATTGCTGAACCAAATTTTGACTTGCATGAAGTCATCTCGCTGCGATTGGACAAGCACTTGTATGACTTAGATCGAATGCCAGCGAACCAATTTTGGACATCTTGGCGAAAATTGCTGGTCGGTGGAGTGGCAGTACTTGCTGTCGTTGGTGCTTTTGCCTCGATTTGGAGTCGTGGAAAGTCAAGTACAGCAGGCGTAATTCCATCAATTGGCGGAACTAAGGTCGAAAATCAGTTAAAAACTAGCTTTGATATGACCCGAATGGAATTGTTGCTTGTTGACAATGTATGGACTCTGAATTACAGAACTACTGAATCGGAGACAATTTCGATCAGTTCTTTGGGAACGCCTGAAAAAGAGAGCCATCTCGATTCTGAAGATACACTTGTCTCGCCTTTGCGGAATTCTGGAACTGAGTCTATATTGATTACCGTACGTTCAAATCGCGTTCAGAATTCGGCTTGTATTGCACTGCCCAGCGAATCGCCAACTCG
>JANNJE010000335.1:0-3002 GCA_031405735.1 Armatimonadota bacterium
ATGATCCAATGACCTTCCTCATAAATACGACTCCTTCAATCGGATTGTCGTAGTACGCTTCAATTTCTTCAAATCCTAAATCCTTGTAAAGCTGTATCGCGGGCTGCAATTTTTGGAGAGTATCCAATAGCATTTCGGAATATCCAGCCCTTTCAGCAATAGTGATTATTTCGACAGCAAGCAAACGCCCCAGGCCATTTCTTCTAAATTCTGGTCGAACGTACATTCGCTTCATCTCGCATTGACCCGAATCACCAAATGGGCGAAGCCCGACAATGCCTGCTTCCCTTCCAGAATTCGCATCTATCGCCAACAAAATTGAACCCGTTGGTGGCGCATATTTCCCTGGCAGCGACGAAATCTCTTCGTCAAAGCCTTGGAAGCAGAAATCTATGTCTAGCTCCATAGCGTATTCGCGAAAAAGGGTTTCGACCGCCGCCATTTCACTCGCATCTTCAATTCTAAATTGATTGGTCCTTTCAATCATTTGCAAGTAGGATACGCGATTCAACCAATAGAAAATTGCTAGTTTTACTTTACGTACTGGACGAAATTTGATCGTCTCATGCTAGAGTACAGTCATACAGAAATTGGTGACAACAATGAAATTGAATGTGATATCGTGGTCCATGTTCGTATTTGGTATCGGCATTTTGATTGTCGGATCTGCGATGGAAGAGAAGCAAATTACCGAAGCCGAATCCGATTTTGACAGTCCGGTCGCCGCGGCGAATTACCGATCTGATAAGCGTCTTTCCGAAAACGGAAAGGTCCCCGATCGCGCAATTGCCCTAGCAATTTCTCAAAGAGACCAACTCGTTGACCCTTCGGATGGTGCTGGTGTTTATCCCGGAGGATGGGCTTGGCATGGTCCTGGCAATTTGGGCGGAAGAGTTCGAAGCATCCTGATCCACCCAACGAACACAAACATCATGTGGACGGGCGGGCTAAGCGGAGGAATTTGGAAAACCATTGATGCGGGCGTATCTTGGCTCCCGATGGACGACTTCATGCCAGTGATGCCTATCGGCTGCATGGCCCTTGATCGCACGAATCCAAACATCCTCTTTGCCGGCACGGGAGAAGGCTTCTTTGAAACTGTCGAAGGGACATCAAACACGGCAACCGTTCGTGGAGCCGGGATTTTTAAATCTACCAACGGTGGCACGACTTGGAATCAAATAGCCACAACGAATACGCCGGATTGGTACTTTGTGAATCGAATTGCGATTTCTCCTACAAACTCTCAAGATATTCTTGCTGCAACAGGGTCAGGAATCTGGCGATCTACCGATGGAGGCACGACTTGGCTTCGAACTTCGTTAGGTATTGCCTATGACGTGCAATTCCACCCAACCGATGGACAAAAAGTAGTCGCAGGCTTCCACGATGATGGGGTTAAAGTGTCAGCAAACGGAGGGCTCAGTTGGACGACGGCAACTGGACTTCCTAATCCCCATCGCTCTGAAGTTCGTTATGCACCGAGCAACCCAAACACGGTCTATTGTGCTGCAAGTGTAGGCAGCGCGATCAAAATCTACCGTTCGGTGAATGGCGGCTCAACTTTCACCCTTACAACTACTGGTGGGGGAATCAGCACCTATGCAGCCTATAACAATGTGCTTTGGGTTGACCCTGTAAATGCAAACAATCTAATTTTGGGCGGCGTTTACTTGTACAGAAGTTCAAATGCCGGTGCAACTTTTACACAAGGACTCAACGGAGTTCATGCAGACATGCACGCCATTGTTTCTGATCCAAACTTTAATGGAACGACAAATCGCCGCATTTTCGTAGGCTGCGATGGTGGCATATATCGGGCAAACGATCATACGCTCAATCCAGTCAACAATCTGAACCACAATCTTGGGATTGCCCAGATTTATGGCGCAGTAATGAATCCCGCCAACGGCCAAATGATCGCGGGTCTGCAAGATAACGGAACGATTCGGTACACGGGGCTTCCTCAAGATTGGGGAACGGTTTTCGGAGGCGATGGCGTTTATTGCGAATACGATCCTACAGATGTGAACTATTGGTATGCCGGAATCTATTACGCCCAAATAGTTAGAAGCATCACAGGAGGCGGGGGTGGAAGCTACAATTATTGCTACAACGGGATTACCGATGCGGGAAGTTCCACAACATGCAACTTCATCGCTTACTATGGACTCGATCCAGGCAACGCGAACCGAATGCTTGTTGGCGCGCGGAGCCTATGGCGGTCCAATAATATCAAAGCTGGAACCCCGACTTGGACAGCCATCAAAGCTACCATTCAGCCAGGAGGTGCGCCCTTGCCGCCCCCTAACAAAGACCAAGCTCACTTTGCTCCAAATCCGCCTTGGAACATCTCGACTTTTACAATTGCACAAACCAACAGCGACCTGATCTGGGTTGGTTACAACAAGGGCGAGGTTTGGAAAACCACTAACGGAACGGCGGTAACCCCAACTTGGACTCGAGTGGACAACGGCGCGAACCAACTGCCAGCCAGATGGGTTGGCTCGATTCGGATTGATCCCAACAACTCAAACCGGGTTCTCGTTTCGTTCATGGGCTATGAATCGAACAATCTTTGGATGACGACGAATGGCGGGACGAATTGGACAGACATTAGCGGCGACTTGCCCAGCACGCCCATCAGTGCCGTTACCACTCACCCGATCAATTCCAATTGGATTTATGTAGGGACTGATGTTGGATTGTTCACATCCAGCGACGGCGGGCAAAATTGGTCAACGCAAAACGTCGGCCCTGGAATCGCGCCTGTGGAAGAGCTTCGATGGGTAACCGGAACGAAACTGCTAGCGGTAACGCACGGAAGAGGCGTTTATTCGGCAGAGATTCTCGATTCTGTCACCGAGCCGCTATCGCCAACCAGTTACAACATCATCTGGGGCAATCTGTTGAGCGGAAGACTTTCGAGCCTCTATGCCAGCGATAACGACAAGCTCGACATATTGGGCGATTTCACTGCTCCTGGTCTTGTGACTCCGATG
>JANNJE010000336.1:0-4579 GCA_031405735.1 Armatimonadota bacterium
GCACTTGCCGCATTGTTTGGATACATGCTGGGTTGGGAAGTTAGCAGCTTGTTTATCACAGGCATGTTGACTGTTGTCGGGTTTTCGACTCACGATACCATCGTCATCTTCGACCGAATCCGGGAAAACCTACATAAGCCGCTTGGAAATGAGACAATCGAGTCGCTGATAAACCGTTCGATTACGCAATCCATTGCACGGTCCATCAATACGGCGTCAACTGTAATTGTAACTTTGATGATTCTCGTGTTCTTCGGCTCGGCAACTCCCGATCTGCGATTCTTCAATACGATCATGCTTTGCGGAATACTTTCTGGAACCTATTCTTCAATCTACAATGCTTCGCCGATCATGTACATTATTGATCAGTGGTTTGCCAAAAAGGGCGAAGAGCACACGCTCTTGGGAATTGCGAAACGGGAACTGCTTCATGCGCATGTTTCAACGACGGAAGTGGGAGTGATGAGCAAGGAGCCGGTCACTCTCGAGGCACAAGGCTATGGCCAGGTGAAGCGTAGAAGAGCCTCTGAAAATCCCAAAGGCCACATAAATATTGACGAAGAGCCGTAGGTTTGGGAGTGCGCGTGCTTGAGTGCGGTTTTCTGATGCCGTTCCGGAATTTGGAGTTCGCGATTCTCGATTCGCGATTCGCGGATAACGAATAACGAATAACGCGTTCCGAACCAATCCGAACGAAAAATAGCGCGGTCAAGCCCTCGCACTCCCAAAGATGACCCATTCGCACCGTTTCATACGTATACTTCGATAGAGGGTCTTATGCAACATGCTTCCAAAGTTGGCGCACTAGTCGTTTTGTTTTTCGTCCTGCTGTACAGCGCTTACAGTATGTTGGGCAAAAACTGGTTTGCACCAGCTCCCAAGGAGTTCAAAGCGGTGTTTTCTGATGCTGGTGGAATCAACCCAGGCGCAAAAGTCTTGATGGCAGGAGTTCGTATCGGCCAAGTGGCCTCAGTGACGCTTGGAGAAGACCGAAAGGCGAATTTGACTTTGGCAATAGATTCTGGGGTGAAGATTCCGTCGGGGAGTATTGTCACTTTGCCGACTTCACTAATTGGAATTGGGGACAACCCGATCTCAATCGTTCCGCCTTCCGGAGCAACCAGCGATTATCTTGCTGCAGGTGCGACAATGCAGGGCAAGCGACTCGGCCCGCTTGATGGTTTCGCACCCGATTTGCTTCCGAGCCTCACCGTCACTCTCTCAGAACTAAACAAGACTCTTGTCGCAACTCGAACATTGATGGGAGATGAAGGCTTAAAGTCTGAACTCACTCAACTGCTCGCGCAGACCAAGACGACTCTTCAACAATTTGGCAATCTAGCAAGCGGAGCAACTTCTGCACTCAATGAAAATCGCGGCGCCATGAAAACTTCGATGGCGACCTTTGCTCTTGCGATGAAAGACGTGCAAAAGGCATCCTCGATGGCTGCAAAACTTCTAGCTGACCCCAAATACAAAGATCAAGCCGGACAGATTTTGGCAAATTTGAATGAGACAAGCAAGAAAGCCGCCATTCTGATGACCGAGGTTGAGGCGATGGTGAGCGACCCTGAACTGCGAAGGGCACTAAACCAGACCGCGACAAACATGAACTCGATCATGGACACAGGCACTAAAATCGCTACAAATACGGAAACGATGACTGCAAACGGAATTACAGCAAGCGAAAATGTGGTCGAGATAACCAAAAAAGTAAGTCAGCTTGCAGATGATGCTCGCGAAGTGCTTGAAAAAATCCAACGATTCTTTGAAAAGCCGACCGGTGGAGGGGTTCTCGACAAGGCAAAAACACAGGCTGAGGTTTTGAGAGATATAGACGGCGGCAGATTTCGAGTGGATTTCAATATGAAATATCCGATCACAGATGGATCGCTTCATGCTGGACTTTACGATGCCTTTGAAGGCAATAAAGTCAACCTTCAGATTGGCAGGCCGATCAACAAATCATCGGAATACAGGTATGGAATGTACGCCGGGAAGCCGGGGCTTGGGGTAGACTACTCGCTCACGTCAAAGGTGAGGTTGCGCGCAGATGCCTATGGGCTGAACGATTCGCAACTCGACGTTCGTGCCGAATTCGTACTTAGAAACGATCTCCTAGGAATCATCGGAGTATATCGGCTGGGCGACAAGAACCAATTGACTGTGGGTGTTGGAATTAAAAAGTAGCCAGGAACCTGACAATGAAGGTAATTTTGAATCAAACCGTGCCGAAAGTAGGCAAGCAGGGCCAAGTTGTGACCGTTAAAGACGGCTTTGCTCGAAACTATTTGTTTCCCCGTGGACTCGCCATATTTGCCGAGAAGAAGCAAGTTGCCGCGGTTGAGAGAAGACATTCTCTAGTCGCTGTAAAAGAAGCTGGAACGGTTTCTGCGGCTGAAGACGTGAAGGCGTTGCTTCATGGCATGTCGGTTCGAATCGAAGCCAAAGTTGGCGCCGCTGGCGGCAAGCTGTTCGGAGCGATTACTTCTCAAGATGTGGCGGATGCTATTGCCAAACAGCTTAAAGTTAAAGTTGAAAAGAAGCAAGTTGCTCTGATCGAGCCAATCAAGCGATTGGGCCACCACAGGGTTGAAGTTGATCTTCACAGATCCGTTGACGCCGTAATTACGGTAACCGTTTTTGATCCTTCGGTTGTGGAAGAAGTTGCGGTGGCTACTCCTGCCGCCGCACCAGCTGTCGAAGAAGTAGCCACAGCGACCCCAACACCAGCACCAGTTATTGAAGAAGTCGTTGCTGAAGTTCCCACCCCAGTAGGTGCAGAAGCTGCTGATCTAGCTGACGCGGAAGCGGACGCTGATGAGGAAGAGCCTGTAGAAGCCTAGTCGATAGGAAGTAGACCGCAGCTTATGGAGCGCGGAATTTATTCCGGATCCGGGCCTGCCGAATTCATTCGGTCACTTAAAGAGCGTGGACGTCTCGCCGTTCTGTGCGGATATGCCGTATGTCTTAAACTTTGGCTATTGCAGTGTCAAAGAAACTCAATCCTCTATCCCTAAATCCCTTCCTCCTTTATCTTGTTCCTCGAAAATGAGGAAAGGACTTTCCAAAGAACTACTCCAAAATCACAGCTTCTTCGCGTCCAGATTCGCTTGAAAGGTACATGGCATCGAAAATCGCATTCAGCACCATTCCATGCTCAACCGGAACGGGGGAAGGGTCGCCGTTCAGAATCGCCTTCACAAACGCCTTGACTTCATCTTGATGCGAGGAATCCACATTCGGAACATTGATGGGCTTCAAGTTGAAAATCTGTTTGTCTTGTTCGGTGAAAATCTGCACTGGATCATCGCCCCAGCCTTTCACGATTGCGCCTGATTTGGTGCCGTATAGCTGTGTGCAGAACGGGTCGCCGTCCTGATTCGCCATAAAGCTGCTTTCAAGCACTACTACAGCCCCATTGTCGAACTTAATCATGCCAACCGCAAAATCCTCCACTGTGAACTTGGTCCGGTCGTAATCGCCCCACGGATTCACGATGTCCGGATTCGTTCCAAGGTGATTCCAAGTTTTTCCGCTCGCAGCCACTGGTTTGGGATGCCCCATGAAAAACAGTGTGAGATCGAGGATGTGGACGCCAATGTCAATCAGCGGTCCGCCACCCTGTAGCTCTTTGTCAATGAAGACGCCCCAATGTGGCACGCCACGCCTTCGCAGTGCTTGCGCCCGGGCATAGTAAATGTCGCCCATGTGCCCGTCGTCAATATATTTTTTCATGAAACGAGCAGGTCCGCCGAACCTGGTTTGGAATCCGACTTGACAGATTTTGCCGCTTGCATTTGCTGCTCGAACGATTTGTCGAGCCTCATTTCCGTCCATTGCCAGAGGTTTCTCGATGAGCACGTGCTTTCCTGCGGCAAATGCATCTAAGCAAGGCTGAAGGTGGAATTTGTTTGGAGTCGCAATGCTGACCGCGCCAATTTCAGGGTCATTGAGTACGTCGTGGTAGTTCGTTGTGGTCTTAGGAATTTCAAATTTCGAGGCGCATTCTCTGGCAGTTTCCTCGTTAGCATCACATGCCCAAATGATTTCGCACTCGTCGGGTATTGTTCGATAACCGGGGATATGGCAGCCCTGAGCGATCCCGCCCGAACCGATAATTCCTACTTTCAGCTTGGTAGACATACCGCCTGAGAGGTTACCTTTCGGAGTCTATTTCTTGCGGAGATGGAAGCGGAATCTCCTCCGTTGGCGTTATTTCAGTAAGTTCAATTTCTTCCGTCAATGCCTCAGATTCTTCGTCAACAGGTTTTTTCAAAGCAATCCATGATCCGAGTCCTGCAATCAACAATAGCCCGCCCCAAAAGAGTAGCGGAGGCATTTCTGGAATATGAATTGGGGCTGATTTTCCAGGATTTGCCTTTTCGAACCATGCAGCAAAAGTGTGCCCGCCCACGAGCAGCAGCTTTACCCCAGCCCAGCCGACCAATAGGTAGGCAACATGGTCGAAAATCGGGTACCGTTCCATGATTTTTAGGCACCAATTTGCTGCATATCGAAGCAGAACAATTCCAATTGCTGCGCCCGCAATGACAATCCAGAGCTTATTCTGCTGATT
>JANNJE010000337.1:0-6299 GCA_031405735.1 Armatimonadota bacterium
CGTTTGCTCGACTTTGAGCAAAGACACTCTGATCTTTTGAACAGCGTAATTCACCCGGTCGTGAATGTCAAATGTTTCCAGGATCGGATTTTGCACCCGGCTGAAATGAACATCCGATTTATCCGCAATGATCAAAGCAGCCGACATGACACTAATGGGAAGTCCATAAATCTCTTCATGATTGCCGATCGCACCTAGAATCGGCGCGATTTCAACGGCATCCATGCCCATCTGATCGAGAATTTGATAAGCTATCGTCGCACCGATCATTGGGTGATCGTTGCGGTTCACAACATTGCCGATATCATGCAAATAGGCTGCGATTTGGCCGAGTTCAATTTCTCGCTGCGGAATCCCAAGATTCTCCAAAATGTAGCCTGTAATTCCTGCAACGACCGTTACATGACGATGACCGTGCTCGGTGTAGCCCATTGCCCTCAGAAGATCGTTTGCACCCACAATAAGCTTCCGCACCTTAGGATTTGCCTTCACTTCCTTAAAAGTTACGGTTCTTTCAGCCTTAATCAGTATGGGTGGTGAGTCGTCGTCGGAATCGGTCATGTCAGATCTCATTTCAGGTTCCATTTATCATCTCCAAGCTCAAATCAAGCTCTCCATTTGTCCGCTGTTCTTGACGAACTATTCCGTCGCCGCTGACAAACCAGCTCGTCCACTCAATTTTCGATTCCGAAAATTCAACGATCAAATCGGCTTTTCTCGATGACTGATTCACCCCTTTCCATCGAAGTGATTCAGGTTTGCATTCCAGTCGCGCCTGAGCTTTGACGCTCTTTCCATTGATCACAATTAGCCCTTTCCAATTCTTCGAGGCTTCTTCTTCGCCGGAAAGGCACAACGGTATTGGAGGGACGAAATGAGAATGCCCAAGCGTTTCAGCAACTAATGTTCCGCCCTGCCAGCCGAGTCTGGATTCTCCCAACTCGGATTGCGTCACATATCCCATCTGCTCGCCTACTGGTGCCATGCGGACCACCTTGACAGGTTCAACGTAGGTGTAGTGGGTCGTGCGTACCCGATATGTACACGATGAGCCGACTTCTAGGGGCATCCATTCGGAATTGCTCGAACATCCACAACAGAGGGCAAAGGGAAGAACTAAGAGGGAAGAACGCTTCATTGGCGAATTTTCCTTTGATCGCCCACTCGAATGGTAAATCCAACAGAGTCAAAATGTTCTAAAAGCACAATCACGTATTTACGGGACGATTGAAAAGCGTCTCTGAATTCCCCGGCTGTGAATGGTTTGTCCAAAAACTTTTCTTGAATCTGATTCTTAATTATCGAAAGCTGTTCGTATGTATAGTGAACGCCGTCAGGCAAACGCGCGATTTCCTTTGCGTCGGCACCGAGCCTGAAAATTTCTTCAACAGCCTGGATCGGCACACCGATCGAGTTTGCGATCGTTAGAGCGTTGGGCGAGTTGATGCCTCCCTTATCCAGCTCTGCTTTTACGCGATCTAAAAGCACTCTTTGCTTAGAATTAAGTTGCACTGAAAACGCTGCGCTGCGGATTCCTGGGCCTTGTGAGACGATCAATCCATCATCGGAGAGTCGCTGCAAAATTCGCTCTAGCGGCTTTGCCACCCACTTGAATCCTGCAGCTTCGACGATCTTTTCCCGTGGCAAGAGCGCGAAAGTGGGGTTCGCCAAATGCAGTTGGTCAAGTGTTTCCACAAATTTCTTTGCGGCATTTTTCCATTCGCTGGTTCCAAACCAAAGCCCTGCGAATCCTTCAATCTGCCTTGTTGATAACAAGTCTTCGAAGGGCTGCCCGACATCTTGCTTTGACCTTCCAATTCTCCGGCAGACTTCATCCGTAGAAATCCCGATACTTTCACCTGTTACGGCTTGCAGAATTGCATCAATAATTGAATTACTCGAGCTGACTGCCTTCGTGGCCTCCGTTTTTCGGCGAATTTGAGCCTGCGGAACAACAATTCTTCCTCCTGCCAATACATCTGGCGGGCTGTACCTGCGAATGATCACGGGTTGATTCAACGAACACGCAACTTCGGTCTCAAGACGCAATTGAACGAGTTCGCGGTTACTCTCATTCAAAAACACCTTCCCGATAGCTTCTTCTGCTCCAATAGAAACTCGAACACGAAGTGCGTGTTTGAGCGGGACTACAACCTTCACATTGGCATCAAAAACCTTGGTTGTGAAAACGGCTCCAGGGCGGCCAATTTGCATTCCGCGAACCAAATCTTCGGCCTTCACTCCTGAGATGTTGAGCGCCTTTCGCTTTCCCCGCTCACTATGTTCGAGAGCCTCAGAATGGCTGTGAATCGAACGGATTCGGGCGGTAAGCCCCCCAGGTTCGATGATTGCAGTATCGCCAACTCGGGCAACGCCCTGGGCAAAAGTTCCTGTAACAACTGCCCCATGCCCTTTGACTGTGAAAACCCGGTCAATTGGCATATACCATGGCTCATCGTCGTCCTTAGCGACACCTTGTAGAGCCTGATCTAGGATAATTCGCAATTCTTCAATTCCAACACCGGATACAACAGAAACCGGAAGAACGGGCGAGTCTGCGAACCTAGTTTTTGCCAGCAGTTCTAGTACTTCCAAAGTGACGAGTTCCTGCATTTCTTGGTCTACGAGGTCTGACCTTGTCAAGGCAACAATCATTTTTTGAACGGGCAAGAGCTCGAGGATTTGTAGGTGCTCGCGTGTTTGGGGCTTAACTGACTCATCCGCAGCTACGCAAAGTAGCGCGACATCAATTCCGAGTGCGCCGACAAGCATATTGGTAAGGAATTTTTCGTGGCCGGGCACATCAACAATAGATACTCGCCCAGCGTTCGGCAGATCAATGTAGGCAAAGCCTATGTCTATGGTCATTCCGCGTGCCTTCTCTTCAGGTAGACGGTCGGCGTCTATGCCCGTCAAGGCGCGAATCAGGCTTGTTTTGCCATGATCCACGTGTCCTGCGGTGCCGATCAGTTTTGCCATTTAATTTTCGGGAGTGCGCGGGCTTGACCGCGCTATTGCTTGGAGGTTCGAAGGAGAATAAGTGATAAAGGAAAGGAGCCGAAGTGGATTCTGCCCATTTTACATTTTCCTAACTCGTAGATGGTGAAAAGCGCGGTCAAGCCCGCGCACTACCAAAACTCTCGTTCATTCCTTCATACGTCTTCATTTCCATTACGCCGTCTCTGCAGATCCACAACTCAAATTTTCCAATCGAGACAGCTGCGCCGATTTCGCCGTTATTTCGAATCGCTAGAACTGCGCACGGCCATTCCTTTGATCTCGGCTGGCGTCGAAGCATAAACTTCACCACGTCTTCGCAAGCTTCCGTTGGCGACATTCCGCATCTCATTCTTTCAACGACGCGGAAAGAGGCAACAGCCTTCCAAAGTTCTTCTCCCAGTCCGGTCGCGCCAGCGCAACCGATTTCGTCGTCCGCATAGATTCCTGCCCCAATAATTGGGGAATCTCCAACACGTCCAGGCAGTTTATATCCCCAGCCGCTTGTCGAGCTTGCCGCAACGCAATGGCGGTCGCTTTCATATCCTAGCATCGTAACGGTGTCGTGAGAGTCCTTGATGGAGTGGCGATACTTTGAATCTTCGCTTTGACTCTTCAATTTCCATTCATTAAAAAGCCGGGTTGATTCCTCGGTCATCAAATCTCTTGGTTGAAAACCGTTTTCGATTGCGAATTGGCGTGCCTGATCTCCTGCCAGCATCAAATGCGGCGTATTTTCCTTAACTAACTTCGCCACAGAAATTACAGGGCAGATGTCTCGCACAGCACAGACAGAACCTGCAGATAAGTCTGTGCCATCCATAATCGAAGCGTCAAGTTCAAGCTCGCCATTCGAATTTGGGATAGAGCCCATGCCGATGGAAAGCATTGCGGGGTCCAGTTCTGCAGCCGTTAATCCATGCTCCAAACAAGTCAATAAGTCATGCCCATTTGATCGAGACTTCCATGCCTCTTCAATGGCAACTTTTCCTGGTTCAGCCCATGTGGAAACGAAAATTGTCACAAACTGAACTCTACCCAGGTTCTAAGCAACCCAATTGGGTGTCACAAGCGTAAACTGTTCGGAATCATAAGATAAGTCCTGTCTGAAAAAGCCCGAACCAAAGAGATGAGCACGCTAGCCGACGATGGAATGAAGAAGTCAGACAACGCAAGTCGTCTGGCTTCCTATCTTGGCGCCCATCCGGAAGCGTTTGACGATCCTACCGAGTTGCTAGCTTCGCGATTTGATCTTCCAGAAGAGTTTGTTGTACGGGTGCTTAGTGGACTGAAGCGCCCAAACCGGCAACAAACGCTCTTACCCGCAATTTTGGGAGCAAAATCCTGGCTGTTTAAGTTGCGTTTGGCATTTCGTGTCCTGACTCACGATCCATTGTTATTCGTGGCGGTTTCGAGTGTTATCGCGGTTGCAATCTTTCTCATCCTTGATACATTTTGGGGTTCAGGCAATTCGTGGTTTTCGGTCACTCCCGCTCAAGGAAGCAGCAACCGTGAACTGCTCTTTGCACCCGGAAAAAGTATGCCGTTGTTCTATGGGGTCGCGGCGACGACATTGTTGCTTCATCAAGCATGCTACTTCCGACATGGCCAAGTTCGATTTGCGCTACTTGGCGGCGTTTGGGTTTGGATCATTTCAGCGTCAACCGTAATGGTCATTGCTTGGGTGCGAGCGCGCATTCTGCCGGATGCAAATATCGTTACTGCTTTGCTGTTGCTCTCCTACGTCATGTTTGTTCTTGCGGCGCTTTATTCGGTTGCAAGCACCGTGACCTCCGTATTAGGAGGCGCATATTGGGTACGAAAGCATGAAGAAGCGGCAGAGAATCGGAGCCGACAAGAACTGATTTCCCACTTGTTCGACCTTCGCGACAGACTTTTTAATCCGAGGTCGGGCGATATAGCAGAAGATGAGAGTTTTTGGAGGCATTGGACTTCAAAGTTGCGCCCATGGTTTTTGCCAGCGGCCCTGATTGGTGGCACGTTTTTCTCGGTAGTCGAAGTCAGCTCAGTTTTGGCTCTTCAAGCCACTTTTGCAGAGGGTCGAAACCTTGGTCCATTGATGGTCATTTTAGTGGTGAGCCTTGAGTTTGTCAAGGCATTCCTAATGTCGCTGTTTGCGTTCATTGGCGGAAGGATAGATCGCGCCATTCTTGCAGCTATTCTTTTCCATTACGCAACTTTGCCGCTGGAACTCATTCCCATAATGCCGTTTGGAATCTCAAGGCTACAAGACGCTTTTTTGCCCCGCGAACTAATGGTCAACTTGGGCATTTGTGTGGTTGTTGGTTCGCTTGCGGCTTTAGGCTCGAAAGTAGAAGCCAGGAATCTTCAACAAAATAAACTACGTGCGGACGAACGCGCGGCAGTACTTTCTGAAATTGTTCGCACGGAATGGCAGCTTGCTCGCCAAAATGTCAACGTCTGCGTTTTGGTCGTAGATGTAGTTCAGAGCTCGAGAATGAAGATTCAAGCCGACCCCCTCGAGGTCGAATACAGTTTCCGGGAATATCAATCTTTTGTTGCAAAGGTCTCGGCCAAGTACCACGGGGTCGTGCATAGTACTGCCGGCGACGGAGCAGTAGTCGCATTTTATGATGCCGTTGAGGCATTCGAGGCTGCTCGCGACATCTTGCTGGGCCTCGATGACCTCAACGAGAATCACAGCCGGCTGAAGTCGCCATTTCGGTTGCGAATCGGTTTGCACCTAGGACAGGTGGCAGGTGACATCGGTGATGTTCAGTTCTCAGAAGTCATTGATATTGCAGCGCACTTTGAATCTGCTGCGCCTAGAAATGGAATCGCCGTGAGCCAAACTATTGCTGAGCAATTACCTCATACACACTTGAAAGTCATGGATGAAACAGTCAGTGGATATCGTGGGTTTTTCAGCGTTCCTGAAGGTGAAGCATGAGGCCAATTACCGCAGTAAATCTTGGCAGCATCCCTTACCGGGAGTGCTTCTTGCTACAGCAGAAAATCCTTGAACTGGTTGCATCTGGAGCCATTGGCGACGTGCTTCTAATTGTCGAGCACCCTCCCGTTTATTCTCTCGGTGCCAATTTCCACAAAGAGAATTTGCCTATGACATTAGAGGAATACGGGCGACTGGGAGTTGCGATTGAACCTACTGACAGGGCCCCCGGCGGACGCTTCATTGCTTACGCGATAAAGCTGGTTCGAAACATACAAGGCAAGAGTGCCGGCGGGTCAGGACAGGAAACGCCGCACCCTCAGGAGCGCGCAGCGCGGGACAGAGTGCGTCCGCCAACCCTCCCGCTTGC
>JANNJE010000338.1:0-15635 GCA_031405735.1 Armatimonadota bacterium
AAATCGGTAGCCAGTGGCCCGCGTACCTTTCAAAAACATGGGAAAGCGGCAAAAAAGAGAAGAAAACGTCGTTGTGGTCAATCGGCAAGCTACTGATGACTGCTTGGTTCAAAAAGCATGGTGCACGGTGGGAAAGGATAACCCCTTTGGGGTTTCCAGTTGTGCCGCTCGTGTAGATTAAAGTGGCCAAATCGTCCGGCATGACCTTGTCAATTGCCGCGTTCCATTCCTCCTCACTCAATGTTCTCTTTGTGGCAAGTTCTGCAATCGAAACCGCTTCTCCGCGAAGCATCATTACCGGAACGCCCTTGATGCCTTCCAATCGCTCTACGTGTTCCTTGCTGCCTGCTACACAGAGCCTTGCCTCGGCATTTTTGGCGATGAATTGCGCTTGATCTTTGGGCAGGCTCGGGTAAATGGGGACTAATGCGATTCCCAACGATTGGCAAGCCCAATCAAGTAGCGCCCATTCGTGGCAGTTGTCAGATTGAACGGCAATCCGGTCGCCCTTTGTTAGCCCCAAATCTATTAGCGCGGCACAATAGCATCGAACCATTGCTGCGAATTCCTTGTACGTCACCTTGGTATAGCCAACTTTGTTTGGAACCATGTAGGCGACGCGGTGGGCGTACTTTTTGCAAGATTGCCTCAAAGTGTCGGCGAGGGTTTTTGAATGTTCAGAGGCCATTTTCGTACCTCAATAAAGATTCGACTAAAGTAGTGAACGTTCCTTCACCATAAAGTAGAACGACACCAGTTCGCTGGCAAGTTCTTGCGGTTCAGCCTCCAAATGATGAATGTCGGCATTGCTCAATGCAGTGCCAGCGGACTTTCGATCTTCTGAAACAAAGAGCGCAGCCGCCTTGGCGTAAAAATCTTCGTTTGCATGAATCGCTCCTTTGGCCATTGCTTTGAGCATCGGATCGCCGACCCTGGCGATCAACGCCAAATGCCTTCGATTGATGTGATGAAAGGCGGTCAAAAACGAACTCGCTTCGTCTGGGCCATCGATGTCCGTAAAATTCACGATTAGCGATCGGCGTTTGTACCGAGTTCCAAGATATGAAAACGCGCTGATGAAGTCCGTTTCGACTGGCTCTGCAACAAGATCATGCAGTGCCTCAATAATGATTCCTACCTGGCTACGCCCCTTTTTAGGAGGGATGTACCTTCGAACATTGTCGCTATAAACGAGGAGTCCCACCAAATCCCCGGCTTGGGCGACCGCATGAGCCAGCATCAAAACAGAATCGAGCACGTGATCCAACTTCGATACGCCATTTACTTCGCTGAGCATTCTTCGCCCTACATCAATGCAAAGAATCACAGATTGATTTCGTTCTTGTTCGAATTGTCGAACGACAAGCTTGCTTCTTCGAGCCGTTGCCTTCCAGTCAATTTTTCGATAGTCATCGCCAAGCGTGTAGTCTCTCAACGACTCAAACTCAGTTCCAAGGCCACGGATTCGAGATTTTCGAATTCCAATCTGCCTGAGCTTGCCTCTTTGCTTCAAAAGGTCGAATTCACGCAATGCGAGAATATTTGGGTAGATACGCACCGGCTGCTCGGTGTTCAACTTCCACTGCCGCTCTACAAGCCCTAATGGGCACCTTAGTCTTAGAAAAGTGCCTCTGAAGAAGTCACTGCCCCGGCGATGCGGTGTAACGGTGTATGAGAATTCAGCGATCCTGCCAGCTTCTAAGTTTATGGAGTGCTCGTTTCTTTCAGCGGTCGAGCCTGCCGGGGATTCGTCTCTAAACCGTCCGATCATGGGTTCAAGCCCGTCATTTGTGACTTCTAGGCCCACTCTATTTGCTACACGAACAGATAGCACGGGGTCAAAATTTCTACGGAATTTCAAGTTTCGAGCGTTCGGACAAATTCGAAAATCAGTAATTGCTGCTGAGAGAAGAAGTAGGTTGTACGCCAGCAAAGCCCATGGAGCATTCACTTGAAACGTAAGGGCTCCTAATGGAACGCCCAGGCAAATCAAGAGCCACATTCTTTGCGTTGGAATCATCTGTTTTGGGAGTGCGCGGGCTTGACCGCGCTTTTCTATCAATCACGGATAACGAAAAATTAGGATTCGGTTTTGTCCTTTATACATTATTCTTTTTCCAATTTCCTGGCAAGGCGCGGTCAAGCCCGCGCACTCCCAAAGCGATCTCGTGGTACATTTTGCCATGGCCGCCCAGGACCTTGTGCTTTTGAGTCCGGAAAAATCTGTACTTACATTTCGAATTGCCACGATTGGCAGCCGAATTATGGCCATTTTGGTTGATTTGATTGTTTTGTTCGCTGCACTCATGGGAATCATGGTTGCTCTTGCCTTTGTGATGGGCATGTCCGGAAGGGCCGGAGGAGAGTTGTTTAGCGGCGTGTTGATGGTGATCATGTCGCTCGGGCCGTTCTTGTACTTTATTTTGTTTGAGGGGCTGTGGAACGGCCAAACAATCGGGAAGAAAGCTTTAGGAATTCGAGTTCGAATGGCAGATGGAACTCCGATCACATTTGGCGCGGCGCTTGGCCGAAACCTCTTGCTCCCAGCCGATTTGATGCCCGGAACGGGATTTGTCGGGCTGCTAGCGATGTTTACCAACGTAAAGTGCCAGAGGCTGGGCGATCTCGTGGCAAACACGATTGTGTTGCATGAACGCAAGCCAGAGCCTATCTTTGCAGTGGCTCCACATGTTGTCGCTCTTCATCCGCTCGAATCACAGGTGGGAAGTCTTCAAAAAATGACCATCGAAGAGTACAACGCACTGCGGCTACTTTGCGACCGATTTCCAGAACTTTCCCGAGACATGCAGCAGCGATTAATGACTGATGTTTGGAAACCGTTTTCCCAGCGCCACGAGTTGCAGTCTTTTCCCGGAGTTGACCCGGTGTTTCTTGCCGAAGCTGTCGTGATGCGATATGGCAGAATCCACGGATTGTTATGAACTCTTGGGGAATGTATGTGGAAAGGTGTGGGAGACACTTTCCCTGTGGAAATCAATTGAGTATTTGGACGATGAAGGGGTACATATGCACATCGTTATCCACTGTGACTAAATGTACTGGTGCACCCTATTTGAACTTATCTTTATCGTGTCTTAACCTTGCGATTTGCCCTATTCTCGCGTTTTCCCCATTTTGGACCTTGCTTAACAGTAATAAGAGTCTTATATATCAAAGGATGTTTTCTTAAGAGATGCTGGGGACAAATCCACTTTCTCTGGCAAGCATGAAGCTTCGTGATTTTCGAAACTACTCTGATGAGGAAGTCCTTTTCTCTTCTGGATTTAATCTGATTATTGGAAGAAATGCACAAGGCAAAACCAATTTGCTAGAAGCTATTTATGCGATTTCAACCACTCGATTATTGAGATCATCTAGGGACAACGATGCAATCCAATTTGGCAAGGATTCTGCTGATTTGAAAGCGGAACTAGCAGAATCAAAAACCGAGCTTCGATTTGTACTTCAACGGGGCATCGCAAAGAAGGCATTCTTGAACTCCTTACCACTGAAAAGAGCTGCAGATTTGCTTGGCAGACTTCCCTCGACAACAATCAGTTTGCTAGACATGAACCTCGCAAGGGGCGAACCTAGCGATCGACGGATGTTTTTGGATTTAGAATTAAGTCAAGCGTTTCCTGCATATTTGCAATACTTGGCAAATTTTCGGCGTTCGTTAGACCACAGAAATGCATTGTTGAAAACGTCGCAATCACAATTCGTGCCCGAGGAACATTTTGAAACATGGGAAGAGCCTCTAGCGGAAAGTGCAGCTGCAATTCGAGTATTTCGTAGCAGTTTTGTGGACGAATTAGGCCCTAAGGCACTAGGGGTGCACCAAGCCTTGGCCCTGCAAGAAAAAATAGAAATTCGCTACGAAACCAAGGATGGGTTGATGGATGCCAGCGAGATTGCATCGGCTTTGGCACGTGAGCGCGCCGCTGACGTCTTTCGCGGCACAACAAGCCTAGGACCGCATCGCGACGATTTAGTGATCGAAATAGACGGCCAGGACGCAAGAAAATTTGGAAGCCAGGGCCAACAGAGAACTGCGGTCATTGCTTTGAAGTTCGCTGCTCTTGAATTGGCCAAAGAAAGGCTAGGTGTGCCGCCGATCTTGCTTCTCGACGATATTCTTTCTGATTTAGATGAAGGGAGAAGGGAGCGGCTCGTCGAATGGATTGTTCAGGCTGTTGGGCAGGCGGTTTTGACTTGCACAGAAGCTTCAGTTGCTGGAAAGATGATTCAAGAAAGGGCAAGAGTTTTTGAAGTATCTTCGGGGAAGATCAAAATGCTGGAGGAGGGGCAATGAAAAGAATTCAAAAACTATTGGAAGAATCAATTCCCCAAGCAGAGGTCTTGAGAGGTGCCCGGGCTTATGCGATTTTGAAACGTTGGAACGAAGTTGTCGGACCGTCTTTGGCACAAAAGTCTGCCCCAGATCGGTACGACCAAGGTACCGTTTGGGTAGCTGTCATTGGATCGGAATGGGCAAGCGAGTTGCGAATGGAGCGCCGGCGCATTTTGGAACGGCTCAATGACCTTGCGAAAGAAAACTTGTTTACGAACTTACGATTTGGAGTGAGAAAGTTTACAACTGCTGTTATCGAGGTTCCTGTTTTTGAGAATTTGGCTAAGGAGCCGACAGGCGGAACGATTAGGGAGATTGGCGATAGGCTGATCAAAAAGCTGCAGGATGAAGGCCGAACTTGAATCGAGACCGGCGCTTGTGGCTTGTGCAGGACTCATATTTGGAATCTTAGTCCCGACTTCATGGTGGCTGGGCCTCGGCTGGATATTCCTTCTTTGCATTTGCTCACAGCGGCGCAGCCGAATTTTGCTCGCTGCGACATTTGTCCTCGGAATCGTGATCATTCCCAAGCCTTCAACGACCGTAGAACAGAGTCGGCGCACTTTTTCAGGAGTGCTTCAAATCGTTTCTGTTCCGCAACGATACGAAAAGGGCTATGCAGCCGATGTTGCGAGCGATGCTGGTTTATACAGGATGTCTTGGGACGCACCAAGCCTCTCACTTGGCGACAGACTATCTGTTCGAGGCGAGCTGATTCCAATGGACACGAGCATTCCAAAAACACCAAGTTCAGGTAGTTTTCTTGGACGAATTCGAGCAAAATCGGCTGGCATTGAACAAATTTCTTATGGGTCGCCTCTCTTCGCCCTCGGGACACGCTGGCGAGATGGCTTCTACGCGTTTTCGTCCGCTTCGTTGCCTCCAGCCCAAAGTCGCATTTTGCCCGCATTGTCATTCAATATAGATAGTCTATTAAGCAGTGAACTTAGACAAAATCTTCAAAAGACTGGCACTATTCATATCATTTCCGCATCAGGAGCGCATGTACTTATTCTTGCGGTTAGTCTGCTGATTTTATTGAGTATGCTTCCAATCCCGAGGCAGGTCCAAATCTTGATACTTGTTGCTGTACTTACAGTCTATGCAGCAGGTGCCGGATTCCGCCCTCCGATTGTTCGCGCAGTAATTATGGCCACCCTGGGCTTGATGGCTTATGCCTTTCGGCGTGAACCAGATTGGCTGAGCGCACTCGGTGTTTCCATTTTGGGATACCTAATCTGGAACCCGCTATCTGTGTTTGACATTGGTTTTCAACTCTCATTTCTCACAGTTGGTGCGCTCGCGCTGTTCTTGCCAAGATTTGAACCGATTGAAGGCGGCGTCTTTCGTACAATATTTGCCAGGAACAAGCAGTTGGTATTCGCTTCCTTTATTGCAAGCGTTTCTTCCGCGCCCTTGGTGGCGTACCATTTTGGGCAGGTTTCGCTCATTTCGATACCAGCGAACATTGCCATTGCCCCAATCATTGCTCCAGTTCTCGTATCTTCGATGACGGCATATCCTATTACGTTTGTTCTCCCCGCACTTTCACAGGGGATCATGTCCGCAATTGTGGCTCCACTCTTGGCATTGTTCGAATCTTGGGTGAATTGGATGGGAGAGCTCTCCTTCGCCTCGATTGCCGTACCAGAATTTTCGCCGTACTGGATTCCTGTCATCTACATTCTGCTACTGCTGCTATGGAGGCCCCGTGCGCGCATTGCATAAGGCAATCCTTCTTCTACTTGCCGCAGGAGGAAGCGTTTGGGCAGGGCGCTTTTCGTCGAATTCAAATTCAGCGGCCGAAATCCATTTTCTGTCTGTGGGCCAGGGTGACTGCACTGTTGTGCAATATGAAGGCGTTACAATCTTGATAGATTGCGGTCCAAAAACGAAGCATTTTGATGCTGGGGAGCGCATTATTACTCCCAAACTCCGTGCGTTAGGAATTCAAAGAATTGATCTCCTCGTTCTCACGCATCCCGACATGGATCACATTGGCGGGCTCTCAGGGATCTCAAAGCGATTCTCTATTTCTAAAGTCCTTGTACCTTTCTATTTCTCAACAAATTCCGCAATTCTAGGGCAGATCGCGAATTCGAGAATTGCAAGGGACAACCTGATTTCCATTAGCGATGACCAGCAAATAAGGGTCTCTAAACTTTTGCTACGGTTTTCGATTCCAGAATGGGACCCAGCACTTCCAGACAACGAGGGATCATTGGTAAGCCAGATATTCGTTAACTCGAGGCCGATCGCATTACTTTCTGGTGATTTAGGCTCCGATGCGGAGATTGACCAGGCCATTCAGATAACCAAAGGTTCACCCATACTAATGGCTGGCCACCACGGCAGCTCAGGCTCCACTTCTCCTGCTTGGCTGAGAATTGCAAATCCAAAATGGGTTGTCATTAGCTGTGGCGCAGGCAACAGCTATGGTCATCCTGCCTGGGAGACTCTAGACCGAATATCCCAATCAAAAGCACAGACTCTGCGAACTGATCTCATTGGTGACATCAGTTTTGAATTCAAAGATGGAAAAATTGAAAGAGTTCGCTAACCACCAAACAGCCTTTTCCGCTCTTCCAGTTTCGCCCTTCGATCTGTCAGCTCGGTCATCTGATTTCGAACATCTGCTACAATTTCTGGTTTCGCTCGTTCAACAAATTGAGGATTAGAAAGCCTATTCGCTAAGGCGACCACATCTAGATCAATGGATGCCAATTCCTTTGTGAGTCGCTCAAGCTCACCAGCCGTTCGATTGGCGTCCATTTCTTCGCCCATCGGCAAATGGATTTCTACTCCAGAATCATTAGCATAAAGACAGGATTCACCCTCCGGAGGCTTGCCAAAAATGACTTCTTGAACCCAGGATTGGCCTTGAATGATGTCATCAATCCCTTGGCAGTTTCCATCCAGATAGATGAGGGGAATCGCCTTTCCAGGAGACAGGCCCATTTCTGCCCGAAGTGCACGAACGGCCCGGGTGATTGCGAATGCTCTTTCCACCTTCGCCTCGGCTGCTGTATCGCGATTGCCCTCGGATGGGCTTGGCCAGTCCGATGACATCAAATATTCCGCTTTTTGCTCACCTGGAAGATGCGAGTAAATTTCCTCAGTGATGTGCGGCATGATGGGGTGCATCATAGTTAGAAATGCCTCTAGAGACTGAATTAGCACCCACTTTGGCGCCAATTCGGCCGCTTCAAGCCGCTTTTTGCTGACTTCGATATACCAATCGCAGAGCTCGTTCCAAAAGAACCTGTAGAGGATTGCGCAAACTTCCTGAAGATTGTAGGAGTCGTACGCTGCCCGCGCCGTATTTACTGCTTCTGCCAATCGGCTCAGGAGCCACCGATCTACATCTTCAAGACTGTCAGGTTTCGATGGCGCCTCATCACAGTGCATAAAGATGAACCTGGATGCGTTCCAAATCTTATTGCAGAAGTTGCGCGCATCATCCGTCCGCTTTTCAGAATAACGAATATCCTGGTTGTAGCCAGTTTGGCTAAAGAGCGTGTACCGAAGAGCATCAGCTCCTTTGGACTCAATTATTTCCATTGGATCAACGCCAGTGCCGAGGCTTTTGCTCATTCTTTTGCCAGATTCTGTCAGTACGGTTGCGTAAATATACACGTCGCGAAACGGGATGTCTTTGGCGAAATCGAGACCCATCATCACCATCCGGGCTACCCACAGGAAAAGTATCTCGCGGCTCGTCACAAGGGCGCTTGTGGGATAGAAAGCCTTGAGATCTTCCGTGGCATTCGGCCAGCCAAGGGTAGCAAACGGCCACAATCCACTGCTAAACCAAGTGTCCAAAACGCGCTCATCTTGCCTTACAATTGGCTTTCCCAGCTTCTTTGCTGCTTCTTGTTGGTTGACGGCTGCGGTAAAAGTGCCATCTTCTGCGTAATAAACGGGAATTCGATGTCCCCACCAGAGGTTTCGGCTCACATTCCAATCACGAAGCTCTCCAAGCCATTCAAGGAATATGCCTTTGTACCGGTCGGGGATGAAGCGAATCTGGTCACCTGTAACAACTTTTGAAGCCAACTCTGCAAACTCAGCCTGTTTTACGAACCATTCTTCTCGAAGCATTGGCTCGATGGGTTCGCCGGAACGCTCGCTTACAGTGAGAGCAATTTCGTGATCGTCAACTCTCTCAAGCAGGCCCGCAGCTTCCAAATCTGCAACAATACGCTTTCGTGCCTCTCTCCGGTCGAATCCAGAATAGACTCCGCCAAGCTCATTGACTTTGCCTTTAGAATCGAAAATCACGGGCATCGGCAGGTTATGGCGAACACCAACTTCGAAGTCATTGGCATCATGCGCAGGAGTGATTTTCACTGCCCCTGTTCCGAATTCGGGATCGGGATACGTGTCTGCAATCAAAGGGATTTCCCTTCCAACAAGCGGCAAAACAAGCATGTTTCCAATGAGAGCTGTGTATCGTTTATCGCTCGGATGAACTGCAACTGCTACGTCCCCCAGCATGGTTTCGGGTCTAGTGGTAGCGACCACCAAGTGTCCGGAACCATCGGCAAACGGATAGCGTACGTGGAAGAGCTTCCCTTTTGTAACGACACGTTCGGTTTCAATGTCCGACACACTGGTCTCTAGAACGGGGTCCCAATTTACGACCCTCTCGCCAAGGTAAACATAGCCCCTATCGAACCAGTCAACAAAAACTCGGATTACCGCCGAGGCGTAATCATCATCAAGGGTGAAGCGTTGTCGAGTCCAATCAAAAGCGCAACCAAGCCTTCTCAGTTGCTGCAGGATGGTATCGCCGCTCTCCTTCCGCCATTCCCAAACTCGCTCTACGAACGCGTCCCGCCCCATTGCCGCAGGGTTTTGCCCCTCACTTTTGAGCTGCTTTGCAACGACGCTTTGGGTAGCGATTCCGGCGTGATCCTGTCCGGGCAAAACAAGTACAGAGTCCCCTCGCAACCTTCGATATCGCCCTAATGCATCTTGAATTGGGTAGCACAATGCATGACCCATGTGGAGCGACCCAGTAATGTTCGGGGGAGGAATTGTGATGCTGTAAATTGGGCGGGCAGGGTCAGAATGAGGCTCAAACAGCCCAGAGGATTCCCATAGGGAGTACCACTTTTGTTCGACGGTGGAAGCGTCGTAGCGCGTAGGTAGTTCTATTAAATTCATGGCAACTATCCTGTCTTGATAGAGCCGAATTGTACCAGACAGGCTTTTGTTTCACGTGAAACAAGTCCTACTCTTTTTGGGAAAAGAGGTCTGCAATCACGTCTTCAATTGGGATTTCTTCGATAGCAATGTCAACAACAGGCAACTGTTGAAGTACGTTGGAGGTAATCGCAGCAATTTCCGTTCGCGGCACTTCCAAAATCGCTTGGCCATCTCCGAATTCAACAAGGTTTCCAAATTTCTCAACATCGGCTTGTTCAACTTCAATTGCAAAGGTCAGCTTCAATCTGCGTGAATCCGTGTACTGCTTGGAAAGAAAATCCAAAGTGCCGTCAAAAACTTGAACCCCATGGTCAATCACGATGACTCGATCACAAATGGCTTCGACATCTTGCATATAGTGGCTTGTGAGAATAATGGTTGATCCATCTTCTTTGTGAGTCTCCAAAAGGAACTGCCGAATTCGTTTTTGCGAGACAACGTCTAGCCCAAGCGTAGGCTCGTCCAGGAACACTACCTTTGGCCGGTGCAGCAATGCAGCCACAAGCTCGCACTTCATTCGTTCGCCAAGTGATAGTTTTCTGACTTGAGTGCTTATCTTGTCCGTTAGCTGCAGTAGCTCAATAAGTGCGTCGCTTCGAGCCTTGAACTGAGCTTCTGGAATCTCATAAAGTTCTTTGAGGACTAAGTAACTATCCCATGCCGGCAGATCCCACCATAGCTGTTGCTTATTTCCAACGACAAAGGCAATTTGCCTCAGCATCTCCGGCTTTCGATCAAAGGGAATGGAGCCGAGTACACTGCATGAACCCGACGTTGGGTTCAAAATACCCGTAAGCATCTTTAGAGTTGTCGTTTTCCCAGCGCCATTGGGGCCCAGAAAACCGACCAATTCGCCTTGCTCAATTGAAATCGAGATGTCCCGAACGGCGAGCACTTCAGTCCTTTGACGACTAAATAAACTGGCAAAAGACCCCTTCATGCCAGGATCCTTTTTGTGAGAGATGTAAGTCTTGCATAGCCCTTTAGTTTCGATTGCAATCATAGATTGTTCACTGCGCGACTCATTTTGACTGAAAGTAAGAAAGTAGTATTAGCACTGGCAATGCACAAAACAGAAGCGAGTCTGTTCGATCAAGGATGCCACCATGACCAGGCAGCAAGTTGCCGCTGTCCTTTGTGTCAGCCAAGCGCTTGATCCAACTCTCATAAAGGTCTCCAATTTGGCCTAGAATCCCGCAGGCAAATCCGCAAGTAAGCGAAACAGGCACCGAAAATCCAAGATATGGACCGAGGGCAACGGATGCACCAGTCGCCGCGATCAGATTGCCAATAGAACCTTCGATTGTCTTTTTTGGTGAAATGTTTGGAGCTAAAGCGTGCTTACCAAAGTACTTGCCAACAAAAATTGCGGCTGTGTCGCCTGCCCAAATTGGAAGGATAAGCATAAGAATTGGGTTCAAAAAGTTCCATGTCAAAGCAAAAGGATCGGTTCTGCCCAGTTGGTGAAGTGCGATCATTCCGACAATTGGGAGGCAAATGTAAAATGCCGAAAGAGCCACAAAGATGGAGGCCTTGGAGCGCTTCAGGGCAACCCCTGCACCAATTACGGTGGCAAAGTGAAGGACTGCCAAAATCATTGCCGCATAAGGAGTGTCGGAATGTCTTGCTACATAAATGAATCCACTTGAGCTAAGAATTGTAATAGCAACAACGGAGGCAACCACTGGCGGAAGCTGTTTTTTGGCTAGACGTGCCGCCTCCAGCAGACCTAATGAAGCAGCAATAACCAGTAGGATACCTAACGGAATTACCCCAGCCCAAAATACGCATGCCAGCACTATTGGGATTCCCACGATTGCTGTAAGGATTCGCTCTTTCACTATCCAGCGATTTTAGCCCGTTCTGTCAATTGATGTTCGATGTAATCGAAATCCCAATTCGTTGCACGACTCAGAAGTGTGTTGTTTAGGCTCCCGGTGCACAGTGCTAAGAGTTCAAACAGCAAAAAATATTAGGATCAATCTTGGAGCAAGTGTCCAATTTTTCGTTTGACGCGCTGAAGTGCGTTGTCAATGGATTTCGTGTGGACTTCAAGCTGGTCACCCATTTCTCGATAGGACATCCCCTGCAAATAGTATCGCAAGACCGACCGTTCGAGATCAGAAAGTATATGTTGTGCAATCTCATGAAGATTTTGCGGAAGCTGGGGCGCCAGCATTTGCTCGCTTGCGTGATCAATCGCTTGGTCTGGCAATACGTCGAGCAGCGAGTGATCACTTACATCTCCCATCGTTGAACGATGGAGAGACACATATCCGTTCAATGGGACATGTTTTTGCCGCGTAGCAGTCTTTACTGCGGTGATGATTTGCCTAGTGACGCAAAGCTCTGCAAAAGGGCGAAACTTGGTGAGGCGATCCGTTCGAAAGTCTCGAATTGCCTTGTATAAGCCGATCATGCCTTCTTGAACGACATCATCGTGGTCCGCCCCAATCACAAAATAGGCGCGGGCTTTGCTTTCGACCAAGGATCGGTACCTGGTAATCAAGAATTCGGCCGCGCTTGGGTTGCCATCATGTGCCAATGTCACCACTTCCTCATCCGGCATGAAGTGAAAGCAATTCTCGTTTGAAAACCCCAATGTGGCCATGATCGCTCCGCGAAAAAATGGATTCTAACCGGCAATTCTCCCTGCGAAAGTTACCGTAACTGCATTCTACAAAGAACCGTGCAATAAGTCAACTACTTTTCTAGTATTTTTACAAGAGAATGGGCGCCTGGGACAATTGTCCACTAGGCGCCTATCGAATTATTTGCGAACTGCACACGAATTACGGATTAACTTTGAGTTGAACGGTCGTTGAATAGGCTTTCTTCAAACCGTACACATCGGTAATCGTAAGCGTGACTTTATAGTTGCCAGGTACTCGAAATCTTCGTTTGATGTATTGGCCCTCGGCATCAACTTGGACTCCGTCTTTGTCATCGAAGTCCCATGAATACTTCAGCACACTGCCGCCGCCAAAACCAAGTGCTCGGAATTCAATCTCGTCGCCAAGCGCCAAATTGCGTTCTTGGTTTGGAATCATCTCGCCAGAAATCGGAGTTGAATCATTTACAATTCGAATATCCCCTACATAGAATGTCGAAATTGCGTCACCAGAAATGCTAATGCCTGTAACGGACTTGTTCGATTGATCAAGCCCTGTAATAGATTGAAGCGGCACGGCTACAGTAAGCCAATTGCGGTCTCCAACTTTCGACGTCGTGATTGGAACGTAGACTTCGGATTTCTTGCCGTCAGATGTCGTGAAAGTGAACCGCAAATTCTTGAGGTTTGTGGCATCGGGATTCAAGGTTGCAGATCGGCCAGCTTGTGCCCCGCCCGCCCCGGATCCGCCGCCTCTACCGCCAATTTGGCCCCCTGCGGCACCACCAGCTTGCCCTGCTCCGCCACCAGCTTGCCCTGCACCAGCGCCTCCTCCGAGTCCTCCGCCTTGTTTTTCGCCTTGTCCTCCGCCACCGCCGCCAAGAGTTAAGTTTGCGTCAGCAATTCGAATCGTAAATCGAATCAAATTGTTCCTGTCGCCAAAGTCAGCCGCCAAATCGGAGGGTTTCTCTAGCAAAATGGTTCCGCCTTGGAAGAAATTGCGGGTAGAAACACGGATCGAATAGGTTCCTTCGAAAGCAAGTTCATCCGTTTCGCTAATCGTTCCACTTCCCCAAGCTCGTAAATTCATTGACTGATCCTTGAGCGTTCGAACTGGTGTATAAATCGCGTGCTGTGCAACTGCTGTTGCAGCTAGAATTCCCATTACTGTTACTGTCATTGGTATTTTCATTTGCTTCCTCATTTTCCTAAAAACCTTCGCCTACACGAACCCTTTCAATATGGATCGCGCGGCCTGTATCTCTTTCGACGTCAAGAACTACCCCAGAGATTACACCAGGATTGTTCGCAACTTCAAATCTTTCTGGCATTCCCACCAGAAATCTTCGCAAAATCACTTCTTTTTCCATTCCGAGCACGGAATCTATCGGTCCGCACATTCCCACATCTGTAATCGCTGCGGTTCCTCCAGGCAAAACTCGCTCATCTGCCGTTGCGACATGCGTATGGGTTCCCACTACTGCTGAAACTCTACCCTCAACATGATACGTAAATGCCAGTTTCTCACTGGTAGCCTCTGCATGAAAGTCAATAAAGATGTGCGGAGTTTGCGCTTCTTCAATCAGACGATCAACAAATCGAAACGGGTCATCGTATGGATCCATGAAAACTCGTCCGCAAAGATTCATCACGGCAAGGTCAATTCCACCTTTTTGAATATGCATCATCCCCCGCCCAGGAACGCCAGGGGACATGTTTGCGGGTCGTATTATTCGATGCTCCTTTTCTAAACAGGGACCGATGTCTCTTTTGTGAAAGGCGTGGTTACCCAAAGTGATTCCATCCACCCCCCATTTCAATAGCTCTTCGACAATTTCTGGAGTGATTCCTACTCCGGCAGCAGAGTTCTCGCCATTGACTAAAGTGAACTGAGGATTAAAGCGATTTTGTAGCTCGGGAAGAGATTCTTTGACTATCATTCGGCCAGGCTTGCCGACGATGTCTCCCAAGAATAGAATGCGGTACGAATTCACGTGTCCTGCTATTGTAGCGAATTGAGTTCGTTTTGGGAGTGCGCGGCCTCGGCTAGGCTTTCGCTGTTCGGATTGGTAGGGGTTCGCCCGGATCGGTTCGGGTTCGTTTGGGACAAAACCGAACCAATCCGAACTATCCAGAACTAAAGTACTCTTCAAGCACCATTTCTATATTCTCTTCCGAAAACTGCCGCCCAGCCAAAAAACGCCAAGCCTTTGCTCTTTCGTTCACGGAATACTTCTTCTTTGATAGTAAGTTGCGAATTGCATTAAGTTCTGCCGAATCCGGGATTGATGCTACTGTAGCTTCGGTGATTTCTTCTGAAATGCCTTCGCCGAGAAGCCGCTCTCTAAGCTTTTGCCTGCCGTATTTGCCCGAACTTTGCAATCCCTCTGCAAAAGTTGTTGCCTTTCGCTCATCGCTCACAAGGCTTTGACTCTTCAGCCATGAAACAACCTCTTCTGCTACCTTGGGCGAATGCCCCTTTTTCAATAGATGCTCCGAAAGCCGCGCTTCTGAACGATCTCGGATCGCCAAAAACGCAAGTGCAACCTTCAGGGCGCCTTTGTCAACAGGAATTTCTATCCCAATATCTCTTCTTCCATCTCCTCGAGTTCGTCAATAATTGCTTTGGCGCTCGGTCGAACCGTTCGCATCATTTCTCGAACCTTCTTATCCATCTCAGAAAAGACTTCTGGGTGCTCATCAAGGAAGTTGCGAGCATTGTCCCGCCCCTGTCCCAAGCGAGTTTCGCCGTAGTTAAAGTAAGTGCCGGCTCGTGTCACGACTCCCTGCAATACAGCCGAATCCAACAAATCGCCCGACTTACTAATTCCGCGCCCGAATATAAGGTCGAATTCGACATTCTTGAAAGGTGGAGCAACCTTGTTTTTTACGACTTTGACCTTAGTTCTAGAGCCAACTTGATCGGTTCCGACCTTAATTGCCTCGCCCCGCCTGACTTCCAACCGAACGGATGCCCAGAACTTGAGCGCCCGACCACCAGGAGTCGTTTCCGGATTTCCGTACATCACGCCGATCTTTTCACGAAGTTGGTTAATGAAAATCACAGCCGTATTTGATTTATTTACGTTGCCGCCAAGTTTTCTTAACGCCTGGCTCATCATTCGGGCTTGAATCCCCACAAAAGAGTCGCCCATTTCGCCTTCAAATTCAGCTTTGGGAACAAGGGCCGCGACCGAATCTAGCACGCAAATGTCAATTGCGCCTGAGCTAATCATTGCATCCATGATCTCAAGCGCCTCTTCTCCGGTCGTTGGCTGGGCGATATAGAGTCGGTCAACATCAACCCCGAGAGCTTTTGCATATTCGGTGTCCAGCGCGTGCTCCGCGTCTACGAAGAGGGCTATTCCGCCCTTCTTCTGAGCTTCTGCGACCGCATGAAGGGCCAGGGTCGTCTTTCCAGAAGATTCCGTTCCGTAAATCTCTGTAATTCGCCCGCAGGGA
>JANNJE010000339.1:0-2442 GCA_031405735.1 Armatimonadota bacterium
GCTAAGGCCCAAGGCCGCGCGCCTGCGCCATAGCCTTGCGCTCTTAACTGAACGTCGGGAATCGCCATTCCGAATCCGACCATGTCGAGAAACACGGCGAAGAGAACGGCAAATTCGCCTCTTTTCAATCGGGTTGGCGCCTCTTGTTTTGAAGCTTCGGCCTGTCTTCTGCCGGCTGCATTCCAACAGCTTGCAGTATAGAATCAAGCTCTGGGTCAGTAAGCATCCGGCAAACACCGCGCCCCAGAGATTTAAGTTCAATTGGCCCGATGCGAACCCTTTTCAAATCCTTTACCGGATGCCCAATAGCGACGCACATTTGTCGAATTTGTCGCTTTCTTCCTTCATGAAGCGTGATGTGAAAATTGCATCGGTCGTGTTCTGGATCGGGTCGAATACTCGTGATTGCGGCTGGACGGGTTTTGCCGCCTTCTGGAATCCAGATTCCCTTAGAAAGTTTGTCGAAGAGTTTGATGTCGGGGATGCCGCGAACACAAACTACGTACTCCTTGTCCAACGCATATTTCGGGTGCATCATCCGCTGAGCCAATTCGCCATCGTTTGTAAACATGAGCAGCCCTTCCGTCTCTTTATCAAGCCTGCCAACGGGCTTAACTACTGATTTGAGCCTTGGCAAAAGCTGGACGACTGTCTTTCGGTGCTGAGGGTCGGACATCGTCGTCAAAACGCCCTTTGGCTTGTTCATTACGAGATAGAATTTTTGTGCGTATTCTAAGACAACTCCATCTACTGCAACCCGATCCTCAGGGCCGACTTTAACGCCCATTTCGGTGACTGCGACACCATTGACAGAAACACGTCCATCCTCGATCATTGTTTCGGCGGCTCTTCGGCTGCAGACTCCGGCAGAGGCAATTCGTTTGTGAAGTCTTTCTAATGTCATGATTTTCCTGCAAAACTCGTCGCCCATTTGCGAGATTTTCGACGCATGGCTATGGATGCGCCTCCGAGGGCAAGCGCGCCGATGCCAAAAAGGTAGCGAAGCGCCATTGACGAAGGAGCAATTTTCACCGATTTTCCTGCATAAACTTTAAGTGTTGTGGACCAACCTTTGCCATCGCTGAATACTGCAGTGCCGACTTCAGTGCCTCGCTCAATTGGCGCATTTAAATCGCTGGATGGTCTCATCTCAATCTGAAGCACAGGCAACTTGCTTCGTTCATGCGAGTACAGAATATCACCATCAATCACGGCGGAAACTGATTTACGCTCTCCATTCAAAATCGGAATTTGCCCAATTTCCGCGCCCTTTGCATAGGCAACAGTTCGAATGTAATCTGCGAACCCAAAGTTGATCAATGCCTTTTGATCATCTTCCCATTCCTCAGTCTTAAGCAGTACAGTGATCAGCTGCATCCCATTTCTTGTCGCGCTGCCCACAAAGGTTGCTCGGGCGACTTTCGTGTACCCGGTTTTGATTCCATTCGCAGAAGGATCGTGCTCCAGCCATTTGTTCTTGCTGATCAGCAAAATATCTTGCGTGTTGATGCTTCGCGAAATGGTAGCTTTTCGGATTCCGACAATCTCTCGAATCTCCGGATAGTTCATCGCTTCGCGAGCAATCAAAGCCAAATCGTACGCCGTAGTGTAGTGCTTGTCGTTGTGGAGTCCGTGCGGAGCCATGAAGTGGCTACGAAGGCAACCTAATTCTTTCGCCTTCTTGGTCATCAGTTTTCCAAACTCCAGATCGGAACCAGAAACATGAACCGCCAATGCGTGGCATGCGTCGTTTGCGCTTCTCAAGAGCATGGATTTGAGGAGGTCTGAAGCGGTGACAGTTTCGCCAGGCTTGAGGTGAAGGCTTGCGCCTTCGACTCTCTCGGTATCAAGCGGTGCTGTAATAATGTCGTCCGGCTCCGTATGGTCCAGAAGCAACATTGCAGTCAGAATCTTGGTAGTGCTGGCTGGATATCGAATGGCATGAGCATCTTTTTGCCACAGCACTACGCCCGTCTTCGCGTCAATCAGAATCGCACTTTTAGCATCAAGTACTGGGCTCTGCGCAATCGCAATGCCTGTCAAGAATATGGCAAAAAGTGACAAAAGGAAGCGCATGGGATGCCTCTAGTGTACTTCATGCGACACTGGATCAAAGAGCTGAGGCTCTCCGGTTGAGATCACTTGAATTGAATCAAGACCCGTTACTTCCGGAAGCAACCGCCCCCGCACTGACCGTCTATTTCGACGGAGCTTGCCCGGTTTGCTCGCGCGAAATCGCCGTCTACCAGCGCCAACCGGGGGCCGAGCGCTGCGAGTGGATCGACGCTTCATCCTGTGCCGAAGCCACCTTGGGTCCGGGCCTGAATCGATCGTCGGCACTGGCCCGGTTTCACGTGCGTCGCGCCGATGGCGAACTCGTCGACGGCATGCGCGGCTTTGCGATGTTGTGGCGCACGCTGCCGCGTACTGCGTGGTTGGGTC
>JANNJE010000340.1:0-15632 GCA_031405735.1 Armatimonadota bacterium
GCTTCCTCGTCCGCCTGTTTTCGTCACCCTCGTTCTTGATCGAGAAGTTCACTCCAAACCAGATAGGTGTAGGATTGAATTACATTGTCAGTCCTTCTTGCTCGGATTATGCGTTTGTCTTTTTAGAATCTAGTCTGCCAATTGACGACAGAGCGCAGGGAATCCATGCTATTGCGACCCTCTACGAAGGGCTATTCTCCCAAATATGTTTGCCCGAAATACAACACGGTAAGTGGAGATTTAGTTCAAATTCGTCTAAAGCGGACGAAATATGCTACATGTTCTGGGACGTGTTCCCAATGTACGCGAGAACCAAGAGCCCGTACGACGACGGACAAGTCAATGCTCATTGGGACGACAATGTCCAGATTGAGACGGCATGTCTGGACGCCATGCAGCGAACTCTCGCGATTGATCACATTGCTTGTCAGGAAGGGGCGTTGCACGGGTTGGGACATTGGGAACACGGCTATCCAGAGAGAGTGCACAGAGTCATAGACGCATACTTAAAGCAACCCAACTTGCCGAAGGAACTTGTAAGCTACGCCAAGCAAGCGCGAAACGGAAGTGTCCTATAGGGATCGGTAGGCAAACTACGTAGCTTGGCATGGAAACGGCAAGCTCAGATTTCCTTCTTGATTGATGAGCCAAATGTCGTGAATTCAATTCAACTAAACCTCGGAAAAACTCTATCCTATTTCCCCGTTGGCGATTAAGGGGAACGCACGAACAGATTTACTCGTTGGAACCCTTAACCATGAGATTCGCTGCCATATTTGTCGTAATAGCTCTTGGAGTCGGTTGCAATTTCGAGCCTGTTTTGGGTAAGCGAGCCGAAGCTCCACCAAAGAGATTTGTGGCAACCACAAAACAGTTTGCTGTCCCAGTGCTCATGTACCATCGGATCGACAATCTCGACGAAAACGAGCAAAGGAGCCCCTTGCTCTGCGATCTGACTGTCAGTCCGGCGGACTTTGAACGGCAAGTCAAATTCTTGGTTGAAAACGGCTATTCTGTGCTTCTTGCAAGCGAGGTCGAACGGGCTGTTCAAGAAGGGCGCGAGCTTCCAGAAAAGGCAGTTTGCATCACTTTGGACGATGGATACAAGGACAACTTTGAACAAGCTTTCCCGGTCCTTCTCAAATACAAAGTGCCCGCTACGGTCTTTCTGGTTACGAACAATTTTGGCAGGCCAGACCGCTTAAGTTGGAACGATGTCTTAGAAATGAGAGCAAAAGCTGGATTCGGCTATGGTTCGCACACCGTCCACCATTACGATTTGACTTCTCTTGATCAGGCAACTCTGGACTATGAGCTCGCCGAATCAAAACGCTTGATCGAGTTCAAAATCCAAGATAAGGTGACTTCTGTTGCGTATCCGGCAGGTTGCTATAACGACTTTGTGAAGGAGCGGGCAAAGATAGCGGGTTACGTTGCTGGATGGAAGAAAGGCGGAGGGGTCGTAACGCCCGAAGAAGACATGTTGATGCTTCCGCGAGTCCGGGTGAGTGGGCGTACGTCGTTGTCAGATTTTCAGAGGAAAGTTCGGGCGACGTCGTAGTTTTGCGACTTGCCTTCCATTTCTTTGTATGGTAGTTACTTCGGCTGTGTCAGGCTCTTGTCTGCTAAGAAATCCCGTCGAAATATCATTCGCACTATGATCTCTCGCTCGATTCTTGCAAATTCATTTACTGAAGAAATGCCCTTCTCCTGTGCCAGCGTGATTAGCACAAAAGCCAACGGATCAAGAGTGCCCGTATTCACTTTTCTGTCCATCAGGGTTGCCATTCCGGCTTCGCTACGGATAAAATCGCTAACCTTCATCTTAAGCTGACGCCCGCCTAAAGTTAACTCGACACCATCGTTACCGGGGTAATAATCGGCGTATGCGCTTCTGATCTGCTCCATTTGAAATGCCTCGCTGCGGAGCCCCGCGTGTTGGAATACGGCAGTTAACCGCTTGTCTTCAATGATCTTTGAGTTCGCTTCGGCACCGACAAGTTCGACGCCGGTCTCAATGTCCAGGACCGCCAATTTCGCGTCCTCTGAGACTTCGATTCCGAACTTCGAAAAGTACTCGGCGAAGTCATCTGGCGCGCTTGCCTTCAATCGTTTCATCAGCCTGCCAAGCGATCCAGCGCCGTCCTTCAAGCTAGCAAATTGAATCAGTCCCACGGAGACAAAGCCTGTATCGTATGTGTTCACGGAATCGAATCCGCCTTCCAACAGCGAGACCGCCGCCATGATGTTCCGGTCGCTATCGTCGACACCAGCTTCGCGAAACAGCTTGTCAAGCGTCCTGTCTGGTAGTGTTCGAACCTTGACACCGCCCGACATCACCCCCTTTTCAAACCGGTAATAAGCATAGCGAACGGGCATTCTTGGGTTGTCTTGATAGCGAATTTCCGCGCCGTCTTCAAACCGAATCGTGTGTTGCAAAGGAACGACGACTTCTGCAAAAGTTGGTGGATTTCCAACCAGATCGATGAGTCCATTCGGAGGTTCAACGGGTTCGGCAATTAGGGGCACGAAAGGTCCACGGTAATTTGGAATCACAGTTAGGTTTAGCCGAATCGCTTCTTCCAAAGCTAGCGATCGGTCCCAGGCGACCTTAGCATCAATCCAGGCCTCCCACTCTGCGGCGTCTTCGGGCTTCACTTTTGCGATTGACGCTATCGGGTTCGTTCCAAATTTGCCAAGCCCTCTTGCCTTGTTGTAGTTCCATAGCCATTTTGAACCTTCGACCGTGAGCCTTACTTGCCAAAGCCCTGTCTTAAGCCAATCAGTCGGAACCTCGGCGATGTAGCGGTCTGGAGCTTTCCAATACTTGAGAATGGCCCTGGTTTGTTCTTTAGAAAACTGGTCTTGTTGTTTTGCAAATGGAGGGTCCTGCTTTGTTTCGGCAGCTTTGGCGACGCTACACACGAAAAGCGCGGTCAAGCCCGCGCACTCCCAAAAACGAAACTCCCAAAGTCGCTTTCGCCTCTCCATGGTTATCCTTTCGGCAAAATCCATTTCGCCGTTAGCGTTACTTTACAAGATTTTTCTTGCGGAAGCCAAGTGATTCGTAAACTTTTCTAATTTCAAATGTACTGTTTCCGCGTCAATAGCAACGGTTTTCGGCCCCTTTTCTGGCGCATCGAACAAGTGATCTTCCAACAACTTTTCCATTACAGTATGAAGACGCCTAGCACCTATGTTTTCGATCTTCTTGTTGATTTCCGAAGCAAAATGAGCGATTGCATCAAGGGCTTCCAGAGTAAAACTGAGCTGATATCCATCTACTGCCAACAGCTTCACATACTGCTTTGTCAGAGCGTTTTTGGGCTCTTTGAGAATTCTTCCGAAGTCGTTTTCAGTTAGTGGTTCTAGCTCAACCCGAATCGGCAATCTTCCTTGCAATTCCGGAATGAGGTCGCTCGGACTGCTCATGTGAAAAGCTCCTGCAGCGATAAACAGAATGTGATCCGTGCGAATCGCACCAAATTTGCTCTGAACCGTCGAACCTTCGATGATTGGCAGCAGGTCGCGTTGAACCCCTTCTCGGCTGACATCGGGGCCAGCCCCCTTGGTTTGACTTACGGCAACTTTGTCAATCTCATCAATGAAGATGATTCCGGTCTGTTCAGCCCGTCTAAGTGCTTCGCGATTTACGCTTCCTTGGTCAATGCACTTTTTGGCTTCCTCTTCGATCAAAACGGGCATGGCTTCGGCGACTGTTGCCTTGAAACTGGACCTCTTTGAACCAAAATTCCCAGGAAGCTGGTTCATATCCAGTCCCATTTCCTCCATGCCTCCAGGAGTGAAAACTTGCAAGAATGGGTTATTTGACTCTTCGATTTCGATTTCTACAAACTCGTCTTGCAGGTCGCCGTTAGTCAGTTTTTCGCGAATTGCAGCAATTCTTTCTTGTCGCTGATTTTCTTCCTTTTGCCAATCATAAACGGTGTCCTCGTCGCTATCATCTCCGGAAGCCTCAGAAATGATTGGCATTCCGCCAAACATCGGAAATGCCACTCTTGGAGCGGGAGAAGTTTCTGCCGATTGAGATTCAAGGAGTTCCGCCATACGGTCGAGCGCAAGCTCCTTCGCCCGGTCTTCGACGGCTTCGGCACGCTCCCTTTCCACCAACCGAACTGAGTTTGCGACTAGGTCCCGAACCATAGCATCAACGTCTCTACCAACATATCCCACTTCGGTGAATTTGGTCGCTTCAACCTTGACAAAGGGTGCCCGCGCAAGCTGTGCCAGCCGTCGAGCGATTTCAGTCTTCCCAACACCTGTCGGTCCCATCATGAGGATGTTCTTTGGTAAAACGTCGTCGCGCTCTTCAAGCGGAAGCTGCTGCCTTCTGAAACGATTTCGCAATGCAATTGCTACGGCTCGTTTGGCAGCGTCTTGCCCGATGATGTATTTATCGAGTTCGGCGACGATTTCGCGGGGCGTGTATTCTTCGATCGGTGGATTCATCGAGTTGAACTTGAGCGTACCGCAGAGACAGCTTCCAGAACCCGTAGAGCCGCTTCCGTTGCATCCTCAACTGTTGAGTTCCAACCAAACGTAAATCGTAAGGCTTCCTTAGCTTCTTGTTCGGAATATCCACAAGCCTTCATCACATGGCTTGGAAGAATCGAGCCTGAACTGCAAGCCGCGCCGCTGCTAGCGGAAATTCCAACCCCATCCAATCGAATGAGCAATGACTCGGCGCTGATACCTTTGAATCTGCCGTGGCAATGTCCAACAAGCACGTCGTCCCGGCATTTTACGGTCGGGTTCCAGTTCGAATCTAACTCAAGAATGTCCGCAAACGCATTTCGTGCGCTCTCCTTGCGTTCAATCCTTGTTGAGTCTTTAAGGAGTGCGTTTGTGGCAGCTCCAATTCCGACAATTCCGGCGACGTTTTCGGTTCCTGCTCTCATTTCGCGCTCTTGACCGCCACCAATTAGAAGCGGCGTCAGCTTGATGCCTGCTCGAACAAAAAGCGCCCCTAATCCTTTGGGCCCGCCAATTTTATGCGCTGAAATGGAAACCAAATCCGCATCCATAAAGGCCGTATTTTCCGTTTGGTTGCCGAATGATTGCACTGCATCGCAGTGAAACATCGTTCCAGCGTGTTTACAAAGCTTGGCAATTTCTTTGACTGGCTGAATCGTGCCAGTTTCATTGTTTGCAGATTGAGCGCTGACCAAGAGAACTCGGTCATCAATCTTATCTTCGAGCCAAGTGAGCTGTATACTTGCTTCAGAATCTACAGGAACAAGTTCAACTTCAAATCCAAAAGAACTCAAGAGTTCTTGAGTTTCGATCACGCAATGATGCTCCGCAGCTCCTACCAGAATTCGATTTCGAGTTGAGTTTCGATTAGCGAGTGCGCTGCCATAAATCGCCAAATTGGCTGCTTCGGTACCGCTTGATGTAAAAGTAATCTCGCCAAATTCGCAACCAAGGGAACTGCTAACAGTTTCGCGAGCTTGATCAATTGCATCCTTAGCCTTCCTGCCCTCTTCGTAAAGGCTGCTCGCATTGCCGAACTCAATAGATATCCAAGGCTCCATTGCCTCGCGCACACCCGGAGCTAACGGAGAAGTGGCAGCATGATCAAGATAAATCCGTTTCATTAGGTAACCTTATAATCGTATCGAACCTCGAAACCATGATCGTGGCAACCATGTCGTAATCCAGCGAAGATAGCTTTTGAAGCGTAGCGGAGCCAAGCGAATGGATGAAGAATAAGCGGAACGCCCCTTGCTGGGGCTGCCATTTAAGGTGTAGATCGTACCCAGGCATGCTTCGTTGTGAGCGATTGCCTTTGTAAGTTCCGATGGGTCGAAGCCTTTAGTACGATATGTATCATATCTTGTGCGAATCCACTCCCTGAGCCTCTGATCGTCCTGCCAAATTCGGTCTAACTTGTGGCTCGCGTTTGCGCCATGAACGCGGTATTTTGTAAGCTCTTCACTAACATAGCCCACTACATACTCCTCGGCAATTCGTAGCCACATTTCCCAATCTCCGGAGCCAAAATAGGCATCATTGAATCCGCCCAAGCGGTCAAAACATTCCTTCCGAATCAAGGATGCGCTCGCAATGATTTTGTTTTGGTAGAGCAATGCCTGAAGAACATTGCCAGTTTCAGTTTTTGGAAAATCAAAGCCAAGCGGAGAACCTTCAATTTCCAAGCCTTCGCCATCTATGAAATGGCCATCAGTGTGAATCAATCCAATTTTATCATTCGCCTCAAACAATTCGATCTGCCGCGAAAGTTTGTCAGGCAGCCAAACGTCATCGTCGTTTAGGATCGCGATGAATTCTCCGGAAGCTTGGCTCAAAGCCCGGTTCAGGGAGCCATATGTCCCCAGATTCTCTTCGTTGAAAATCAGTATGCAATCCTTGGCATTTTCGTTGAGCCAATCTCGAGTTCCATCAGTTGAACCGTCGTCAATCGCAATGATCTCAAAATCGCTAAAAGTTTGCAAGCGAATGCTGTCTAATGCCTCAGGCAAAAAAGCAATGTGGTTGAAGCATGTAAGCAGAACAGAGACTTTCGGCATGGCTCAATTTCGAATTTCAACCTGCCAATCCACGATGTCCAATCCAGGGTCAATGCAGTCGCCATTTGGCTCCCTGAACTGAAAAGTGGCATTGTTGTAAATGCCAACTCGAAGTGGAATCGTGACAAAATCGTTGATCTCGGAAGGAACGGATCCGTTTCCCAATGCATCCCAAACCTTGCTGCCAGCGGAGCCTTGGGGGACCACATTCATCGTCAGAAAATTCAATTGAATGGACTTCAAATCTTCTGGAGCCGTTGTTCCGGCAATCTGGTCAAGTTCAATCTCAAATCGAATCTCACGGCTACCCGGTCCAATGGGAAGTTCGTTTATGGGCACTCCTATCGCAAAGAAATCTAACAAGGTCGTATTCAAAAATGCATATATCTGATACTTTGGCGACTGAAAATCATCCCATCTCATAAAGTGCGTTGCGTTCCCAGAGACGAACCCGTTTCCCCAAGGTGGCGAAATTACTGGAATTGGTCCCTGCACAGTCGGAATTTCATCGACCGATGGGTTAAAGGCAACAAAATAGACGTAATTTGGATTGATGTCGCCTGACATTGTCATCGAAAATGTGAGCCTTAGCCCGCCCGCCCCGCCGCCACCTGTGGGCCATTGGGCGCAACTTCCACCCATCAACAATGCCAAAGAAAGGAATAAAAAGCGCTTCACACCAAGCCTTCAGAAAAATAGAGTATTCGGTGGCAAGCCTCGCATGGCACAGGGCGCTCGTCTTTCACCATCTCGATAATTTTTTCGCCAAGTTGCAGGCCGCAGGCTTCGCACGACCTGCCCTTTGTGATTCTTGCCATTCCGGTGCCATGCTTCTTCACAATCGGGTCGTACCTGTTGAGTAATGTTGGTGGCACTGCCGCAATGGCAGCAGCCCTCTGTGCGCTTGCTTCCTTGTAGGCGGCCTCAAGTCGCGATTTTTCTACAACAACCTGCTTTTGGTGCTGCTGAAGCTCAGCCTTTTTGGCTTCGACCAGCTTCTTTGCTTTGTCTGTTTCGGCTTGCGCTGGCCCTACGATCTCGATCAATTCCAGCAAGCGGTCATCCATTCCCGAACGCTGCCTTCGAAACATCTCGATCTCTTTTTGGTATGCCTCGACTTCCCTCGGGCTGATGATCATTCCGCCGTATAGTTTTTTTTCGATTGTCTTGATTTTGTCCGCAATCGAGGCTTGTTTCAGTTCAAGATCGGTTTGTTCTTGATGAAGTTCGGTTGAAGTCTTGGCAATCTCGTCGCAAGTGGCCTGCAAGGCTTCGATTTCTTTAAGGATTTTGCGGCCTGGGTCCAGTGCTCCGGCTCGAGAGCGAATTCCGTGCAGTGCCTCGTCAATAAGGTGAAGATTCCAGAGTTTTCGAAGGTCTCCGACAGGCATACCTCATTATGGCGAGTCTGAGAAGGAATTATCGGTCTAGTCGCCGAACTGATTATCAAGTTTGAGAATTCGCAATGGAAAACGTGTTCACCAACCTGATTCTCGATGTAGGCGATCTTGATCTATCGCTTGCATTTTACCACGGGTTGCTTCACTTGCCGATCAAAAAATCTGAGGAATTCGACGGCCACCGTCTAGCCTACATTATCACGGGCAAGACGGTAATTCTCTTACTCCAGCAGCCTAAGGACGAGCAGAATCCGATGCTTGAGCGAAGCGGCGGCCAGGTGATGAAGTTTCGAGTTCAGGGCCTGCAGAACATTGCCAAGGACTTGCAAAACCACGACGTTAAGGTGCTTCGCGGATTAGAAATGGCGGTTTGGGGCGAGCGAACGTTTTTGGTGGCTGATCCCGATGGCTATGCGGTGCTGCTTTCGGAGCCTGTGAGTACGGTTCACTAGCTGCGAATTCAAAACTCGATGAACAAATAGTTGATTCCCGTTATTTGGAATTGTCTTGTTCGCTCAAAGAATCTAGCTCATCCTATGGTTCGATGTGAGATTGGCGACACTCTCGAAGAGACCAATCAGGTTTCAGCAACTATCCTAATCTTTTGCTACTTGTACTTCCTGACTCCAAATCGTGATTGGTGTTGGCGCGACACTTCACCAACCTCTCCCGATGATCGTTGAAAACACAGATCACCCTTAAACCCATCAAATTCGAAACATCAATCGCCGCTGACCACGATTGTGGATTCAGCTTAGAATCGAGGCATTTCTTCAATTCACTGTCATATCTAGTGCAATCTTCGCACCGCATCGTGTTATCCTATTGAACAATGATTCCGTCGTTGTTTCTCGCCATTCTCTCAAGTTCTGGACAAGGACAGCAAGTCCCTGCCCCAAAACTTACACTCCAAAACCAGCAATGGGTCGTCGTGCTTGGAAGCAAGAAATTCTCGGCTCCAATCACAAGACTCCAACCGAAGCCTACCCAACCCGTAACGGCGAACTATCGAAAGGACGACACTTACGTCGTGTGGGATTCGCGAGGGCTGAACCTGCGCCGTGGCACGAAGCTTGTTAGCACCCGACTTGAATCGCTAGCTACGGATGGCCGGTGGTTTGATCGAATGCAAATTGCCAAGAATCAGCTTCTATTAGAATATGGAGGATACGATTCATCAAAAACAGAGCTAGTAGCACACCGAAGATTTAGCAATCAAGTGTTCCTCTTGATTCGATGGAAGACTCCTCAAGGGAGCACATGGTTTGAAGGGCTCGTTCGAATTGATTTGACGTTGAAAGTACTCGCGGCCGAACCCATCGCCCGATTCTCGAACGTTTTGCTACCAAGGAATACGAGTTCGTTGCCAATCGTTGGGAATAGCATCACTATCATGGACACCCTAAAGGATGAATGGAGCGTTGCTCAGATTCAACTCAAAGACGGAAAGGTGAAGCGAAAGAGCATCGGCTCAAATTTGGAGGATTTGCTATTAGGAGAGAGCGGCAATGCATGTTTCATCGAGGAAACGAAAGACGGTGCTCACCTTATTGGATGGGTGGATTTGAACGCCTTAACGAAGTCAAGCATATACGAAACGCACGGAGAGATCCGATCTCTTGATTCAGTAGCCCCATGGGTAGGCGTACTCAGAGACGATTCAGGAATGTTCGCGCTCTCGCTCGAAACTGGGGCAAAACTCAAAATTGGGCTAGACAAAAAGCTGGCAAGAATTGGACAATTTGTAGTGGTTTGGTCTGGCGGAAACAAGCCGACAATCGCCGAACTTTACGAGTCAACTCGGTGGCGAAAACTAGCAGAATGGAAGGCTCCCACAATCGCCGCCAAGCCGGTTAAACGGCCGTAGCTCTTGCGCTCTCATAGCCCCGCAATGCGATCTGAGTAGCATCAAGGCCAGCCTGCGCTGAAATCGGACACTCGATTTCTCCTTTCGCGAAGCGAAGAAAGTCAGCAACAAGCAAACTGTCCAAATCGCTGCCAAAGCCGACAACATTTGAAGTTCCAGCCACGCTCATTTCCATCCCTTGGCCAAACATATCGAGCTCAATTACACCCTTGTCACCAACAATGTTCAACGTAACGTCGCCCCAAGTTTTGTAACCTTGCGGGAACGACCAGCTTGAATCAAGCGTGGCAAAGGTTCCGTCTTCATAGTCAAGCGTGAGCATTGCCGTATCTTCCCAATCCTGCTTATACATGTTCCGGCCAGTCTGCGCTTGAACATATAGAGGCTGCTTTCCAAGCAGAACTGATAGCAAATCGGCAACATGAACGACATGGTCAATCATTGCCCCACCGCCAGATTTATCCGTTTCGACAAACCATTCAAAAGGACATCGTCCTCGATTTGTAGCACAAATGGACAAAATCTTACCGATTTCGCCACTATTGACCCTCTCGCATAGCCGAACAAAAGCAGGGGAGTATCGGCACGGAAACGCCGTCATGATCTTTGCATCGGACGCAATGAGGGCTTGGAGGCGATCCACGTGCGATTCGCTTGCAATGATCGGCTTTTCGCATATAACGGGCTTTCCCGCTTTAGAGCAATCTTCCAAATGCTCGATATGAGACATGTTTTCTGAAGCGATGATCAATGCGTCGCTTTGCTCGATCACGATTGCGCGATCCGATTCAAACTTCGCACCAAATTTGGATGCAAATGCTCTGCCGCGCTCAACATTGTCGTCCCAAACACAGGAAATTTGGACGTCGTCACAATTCTGTAATGCGGCCCCATAACCCCATGCATGCGTGTGTGCAGTGCTAAGAAAACCAATTCTCATTTCAAGTCAGGGTACCAGTTCACCCGGAAGCAAAATGCATACGTTTCGCCCGTCTTTAAGAATCTCAATTTTGATCCGCCAGCAGTCTGTGCGCGATAAGAGCGATGCAAATCTTTCCGGCCACTCGACAAACGTAATTCGGTCCCGTCCAGCTTCTTCCAGTCCAAAGTCGTCCTCACCGCTCAGCCGATAGAGGTCGGCATGAACGATGGGAGGCTTCGTATCAAAAAGCTGCATCAAATTGAAAGTAGGGGATCGAACGATTCCATCCCATTTCAGGGCCTCCAAAACCCCTCGGACAAAAGTGGTCTTCCCGGCACCGAGATCGCCGAAGAGCAAGACCATATCACCAACATGCAAGAGAGCAATCAGTTCGCCTGCAAGGCGTTTCATTGCCAATTCATCGGCCACAAAGAGAGTTTCAGGCACGTCGTCCATTTTGGGCAAAGGAACGTGAACTTCGCTCATCGAACCCTCCAATTAGCGCACTCGACGAAATGTGACCTCAAATTTCGCAAGCTATTTTTGTGCGCCGAACTTCTTCAGCATCAAGAACCAGATGCTTACCAAAGTCAATTCCGCTTCCTGCACTTTTTGAATCAGATTGGACGGATCGAAATGGCCCTAAATGAACCTGATTGCACCGCGATTTGGAAAGGACTGTTGCGACGTTTTCAGCTCGAATTCCGCCAGCAGGCAGAATTTCAATTCGCCCTGCCGCTCTTTCTCGAAGCTCTCGAAGGAGCTCGATTCCCTCCATTGCAGTTGATCGTTGGCCGCTCGTCAAAATTCTTGTAAATCCAAGGTCAATCAACGTCTCCATCGCGTCAAATGGATTTGGGGAAAGGTCAAAACACCTATGGCAGACGAGGTCAAGGTCACCTTTTGATAACGCTATTGGTTTCAGAATTGGGAGAGCAAGAGTGGCGTCCTCGTTTAACGCTCCAGTGACGATGCCAGCAATTGGAATTTCAGTCTGCGTTAACCAAAACTTCGATTCTTCAACCAAGAGCCCTTCTTCCAACGAAGAATAGTAGAATCCCCCGCATCGTGGGCGCACCATCACCAAAATTGGAATTGAGGAAGCCTGCACAGCCTGACGAACGGCTTCAACAGACGGGGTCAATCCTCCTATCCCAATTGAGGAAACAAACTCAATTCGATCCGCCCCTGCATTCTGAGCCATTTGGCAATCTTCGACAGATTGGCAGACAGTTTCGATCAACGGCATGGCATGAGAATGACATAGCCAAAGGGGTGACTGCTCTGAATTTGGAGTTCAGACTACGAAATTGGCGAGAACGAAACGATTAGTTTCGAACAGGATATTTCCAGACTGGGGTCTTCATCAACCAAGTCTCTAGGGCGGCACCGACATGCTCCAAAGAATCTGGCGAGCATTTGTCAGGCGTATCAGCAAGAGTGTGCCATGCATCGTAGGTGAAATCAATTAGGTCTATCGTTGGAATCCCGTTTTGATTCATCGGAATGTGGTCGTCTTCAATGCGTGTGCCCCATGTTTGCGGAAACCACTTTCCGAGACCAGCCTTAGAGGCATTTTGATAGAAAGCTTTGAGAAGTGGGGAAGCCCAGTCGTCGCTGTTCGGCTCCATCGGGATCGAAAGATTTTTGTCGCCGATCATATCTATCAAAATTCCATAATCGGGCTTCAACGCTCCGGGATTCTTGCTAAAATAGGCTGCTCCCAAGAACATTTCGTCCAGGTTTGGACCTAGGTCTTCGCCATCAACCAGCAAATACATGACTCCAAGGTCTTTTGGAAGTTTGTCTTTGGTGACCCGCATGAGTTCCAGAAGAACTGCTACGCCGGAAGCTCCATCGTTTGCACCCAGAATCGGTTTCTTCTGGTTCTTGTAGTCGTATTCCATGTCGGCGGTTGGACGCGTGTCCCAGTGGGCTAAAACAACAACTCGCGTTGTGGCGTCTTTCCAATTCTGATCACCGATAACGTTCCACATATTGATGGTCTTTCCAGATTGCGACCAACGATGTGAAAACGGCTGAAGTCGTGAGTTGCCGCAGGCATTCTTAACTTCTTCAAGTAGCCAATCTCGGCATAGGCGATGAGCTTCAGTGCCAGATGTTCTGGGGCCGAATGCGCATTGCTTCAATAGATGTGCCCATGCCTTAGCTTTATCGAATGTGAATGGAATCTGCACCGGAATTGGAGTTTGCCCGACAACCCTAGATTCACCGCCAGACGTAGAACCTTGAACCGGATCTGCAGTGCCAGCAGAACAAGACAGGCAAAGTGCGGAAAGTGCGAGGGAAGCGCTAAGGATCACAATTATTGGACGATCCATCTTGACTTTGATTCTACTGATTTTTTGCCAGCCAAAACTTTACCAACAGTCGTTTCAAGAGTTTTCGTGATCTTTGCTCTGTCCCAGATTCGAAAATAGCCGTATCCACCACGGCCAAGCGAACTCGGCATCGCGATCGTATATTCCTTTGAATCGTCAAGTTTGCTGCCATTTACGGTAACCGACTTGATTCTTTGCCCCACAGCCGCATCGGGAGAAAAAGTGATCTCAAACCCGGAAACCTGAAGGAAACTGGCATTGGCTTGGGGATAAAGCGAAACAGACCGCTCAAACGCTTGGCGCAATTCTGAGCCCTTGAGCATAACAATTACGACTTCATCGTCAGGAAATTGGATAAGGGTTGCAAGGTCGTCTTTCTGAAAGTTGGATCGAACCGTTCCAGAGGCAACAAATGCGCCATCTGAACCAGCGGCTTCTTTAAGTAAATCGGCTGCAACTTGGCTCGGTCCATGCGCAGCGGCGTCAGAAAGCTGTGCAAATCCTTGCGCAGCTCCTATCAGGAGCGCTATTGTTCCAACTGCCTTCCACACTTTCATTTCTTGGCTTCTATATTTTAGATGGATATCGCCTAGATATGTTACGATTTTAGGACAAAAACTCGTTATCTTAAGGGGAGAAAATTGTAAAGAAATTCAGTTTAGGTTAGAATTTGAAATGATAGTCAAAAATTGGTCGCCAAATGTCCCATTCTTTCAGCTAGTCAGCAACTTTTACGCCCATCTGCCTTGCCGATCCGGCAACAATTCTCATTGCCATTTCTAGGTCATCCGTGTTGAGGTCAGCCATTTTGAGCTTTGCTACTTCAGCAAGTTTCTCCCGGGTTAGCGTTCCCACTGTTTCAGTTTTCGGGTTTTGGGCACCCTTTTCGATTCCTGCGGCTCTCTTGATCAAATCCGAAACCAGGGGCTGCTTGATAATGAAACTGTAGGACCGATCCTCGTAAACAATAATCTCAACGGGCATAACGAATCCCATTTGGGGAGCCGTTTGCTCATTGAATTTCTTCAAGAACTCCATCATGTTGATGCCAGCTTGGCCGAGCGCGGGACCGACTGGAGGAGCGGGAGTGCCTTTACCGGCAGGGATATTCAATTTGATGACGCTTGCGATTTTTTTTGCCATAGGAAAACCTCAAAATTCTTTATTTGGAACGCGAATGCCAGAAGAGGGGGAAGCGTCATCGGCAACGCGAACCAAAATTGTACCCGGATGGGCGAATTACAAATTGAGAATTGAGAATTCCGAGTTCGGAAACCGTTATTCGATACTCGGTATGCGGAATCCGGTCTCCAATGTTACTTTGACCGAATAACTAACAGCGAATAACGAATCTCGGGTTTCCACCTGCCAGCAACTTGCCGACCATTTGCGAACCAAGTAACCGCTACCTGCGGACAATCCCCTCAATCCCAACTTTCAACAAGCAAACTTCCAACATGTTCCAAAAACTCCTCATCAGATTTGTCAAACGCTCCAACCGAATGTCCATCTATATCAATCTGTCCTAGAATCGCGCCAGAAGTATTACGAATCAATACCACGATTTCTGATTTCGTGGCTAAGGAACAAGCCAAATAGTTCTCTAGCTCAGAAACATCTTCGACAACCTGATTTCTGTTTTCGGCAACAGCAGTGCCACACACTCCCGTTCCAACAGGTATCCGAATATGGTCCGTGGAGGCCCCAACATAGGCATCAAGAATCAATTCGTTGCCCAACAAAACGTAGATTCCGCACCAATTGTAATTTGGCAATTTGGCGATCTGCTCCATTGCAAATTTACGTAACTCTAATCCCCTAAACTGGCTTTTGGTAATGGATTGTAGGGCGAATTTGGCATCGTCAATTCGAATCACCTCAGGAGTACACCCCATAAAATGACCGCGTCGCTATTTCTCAATCGAGACCGATGAGAAGTGATCCTGAAAGGATCAAATCCCAATGGCCTGGGGTCGAACCTGAGAGACCCCAGGTTCAAATGGCACACAAACCTGCACCCCGGAGGTGGTGCCAGAAATGGAGGGTCCAAATTTTTGATAGTCCCCAATGGGGCTAGAACCCTGCCACAATCAGAATTCAATGTCTCACGATTTCGTAGATGTAACGATTCTTGGTGGAGGTCCTGTTGGGCTATTTGCGGCATTTTATGCTGGCTTACGTGGAATGTCGGTTCGAATCGTGGACAGCTTATCCGAGCTTGGTGGGCAGCTCGTCGCTCTTTATCCTGAGAAATATGTTTACGACATGCCTGGGTTCCCAAAGATCTTAGCCAAGGACCTTGCTTTGGAAATGATCAAGCAAGGTACACAATTCGCGCCTGAAATCGTTTTGGAAGAAACAGTGGAAACACTTGACGTCATTGGCGAGGCGATGATGCTCGTAACTCGAAATGGAGTCGAATTGCCCACCCGAACACTTATCATCGCTGCGGGAGCTGGAGCATTTTCCCCAACTAGGATTGGTGTCGAACGAGAATCGGAATTTGAAGGCAAGGGAATCTTTTACGGCGTTAAGTCCCTTGCCGAATTC
>JANNJE010000341.1:0-4321 GCA_031405735.1 Armatimonadota bacterium
GTCAAGCTACACTAAACAGAATCTTTACTCTTTACGCAAGATTGGGTGATCTTTGTTGGTTCCCGAGCGTATAATCTTATTGATGAGAACCAACACTCTTAAACTTGTTGGCGTGGCGTTTGGCGCTGCGGTGGTTTTTGCGGGAGCTTCTAAAGCTATCGCAATCTTTGGAACGTTGAAACCGGGAGATAAAGCACCCGGATTTAGCGCTCAAGGCACCGACGGCAAAACGCACACGCTTGCGAGTCTTTCAAAGGAAGCACCTGTGTTCCTTTATTTTATCAAAGAGGGTTGTCCGGTAAACCATCGCGCTGCACCTCACGTGACAGCAATGGATGGCAAGTACGAAGGAAAGCCGAATATCGTTGGAGTTTACAACGGTAGCTTGGAAGCCGCTAAAAGCTGGCAGAAGAGATATGGCTCTAAGTACTTGATCTTAGCGGACCCTGATTTGAAAATCATTAACGGCTACGGCGTGCCGTACAGCCCATTTGTTATGACTGTCGGCGACGACGGTAAAATTGGAACTGTTCTGGAAGGCCTTTCGCCCAAAGAACTGACCAAGATGAACGCAGGACTGGCCAAGGCACTGAACCGAACTGCTATTGCAATGGAATTCCCAGGAGCTCCTAGCGGTGGGGGTTGAGCGTTCTAGACCTTCATTCCCGTTGGGAGTGAACCGAACCTAAAACCCAGTTGAGCAAGTTTTGTGAAGCTGGGTTTTTTAACGCTAAGCGGTCCGCCTTTTGACTCTGCGTCGAACTGCTGTTGCCAATCCAAGCCCCAAAACTGCCATCGTTGCTGGCTCAGGAACCGCCGAGAGTTGCCCCTCGACCCTAAGAGCCATCCATTCGACCATCGGTCCTTCGTTGCCGCCCATCGTGCTCGCAGAGCCGACGAGATACGAAACTTCATTCCAGCCTGCAACAAATCCGCTTGAAATGTCGAACTCCTTCGTCGCCTGCCAGCTATAGCCTTGGACTGGTTCGTAGTAAGGCAACCCTGTAATCAAAGTGCCGTTCAAATACATCTCTGAAGCGTTGTCGCTGGAAAATTTTCCAGAAAGGCGATAGCTTTGGCCAGGATTCTCTTCTTCTTCCGGGGTGTCCTGGTTTGAAAAGTCGCCGGGTTCGATCCAGATTCGCTGAGTGAACTTAAAGATGTCATCGCTATTGCAGTATCCGTCGGTTGTGAATGAGATCCACTTCGAATTTGTATAGCCAACGTGCTCGTAAGCTCCTACTACAGGAAAAACGGCGTCGTTCATAACGTAGCTGCTGCCAGGCGAAACGAATGACGTCGAGCCCTGAATCTTTTCTACCGTCCAATGAGAGTCCATTTGGCCGCTGGTAAGCCCTTCTCCAGTACTCCAAAAAATTGGTGTTGCCGCTGCCGCTGCCGCGAGCGCAACTACCGATAGCCCAAAGGCTCCTTTGCAAATTGTGCGAAACATGCATTCATCTAATCGTATATTTGGGTTCAATTCCAAGAAAAATGGCAAAACCTCGCACTTTCGCTATTGCAAACCTCGGCACTCTCTCAGGTAGCCAGCAAGGTTGCTTTTGTTAACTTTGCTTGGACATAAATCACACAAATATGTTATTATTGGGTAACATAATGCGGTGTCAGAAAGAGTTTGGAAGGCACTAGCGGATTCGAGCAGAAGGCAGATATTGGACTTGCTTGCCAATGGCCCGAAAACGACTGGCGAGCTTTGCAATCAGGTGAACAGCCTCGATCGCTGCACTGTGATGAAGCATTTGGGACTGCTTGTTCATGCCAATCTCGTAGTAATCCAAAGGGAAGGCCGAACAAGGTGGAACTATCTAAATCCGGTTCCATTGGTCGGGATTCTGGACAATTGGACTAACGCACGCTCTATCAAGCTGTCTCGCAAGCTAATCGAATTCAAAAATGAGATCGAATCAAAGGAGAATCAATGAATCAACAATCTACAGCCCTTGTAACCCGAATCGCTGTCGAAATCGAAATCAACGCACCCGTTTCTAGAGTGTGGGAAGCACTTCTAAATGAAGCTAGTTTATGGTGGACCGAGGAGTTTTTAGGAGTTCCCGGGTCCAAGTGCATCAAACTCGAGCCATGGCCAGGAGGAAGGCTTTACGAAGAATCTGAAAACGGCTCAATTTTGTGGGCAAATATTCTTTCCATCATTCCTCAAAAGGGGATTGACTTTTTAGGTTGGATGTCCCCGGCGTATGGCGGGCCATGCTTCACGATGATCTGTATCACTTTGGCTGAAACAGACCGCGGCACCAAGTTCACTCTGCAGGTTTCGCTGGTGGGTGGAATCTCTGAAGGAACGGAAGCCAGCCTAAACGAGGGGTGGAATATGCTGTTCGGCACGATGTTCAAGAGTTACGTGGAAGGGAAGTAACTGAACATTGATGTAACTCCACCCCAACTCCCTCCTCTCTCTCGTTCCTCGAAAAAGGAGGGGGCTATCGTTGCGCGGTATCCTCTAGCTATGCTTTGGCTCAATGGTGCACCTTTGTCTTTGGAAGAAGTTGTAGGTGTTGCGAAAGGCGAAATTGAAGTCAAGCTTTCCGATTCTGCTCGAGAAAGAATGTCCGATTCACGAAGAGTAGTCGAGGGAATAGTATCTAGAGGCGACACCGTCTATGGGATCAATACCGGATTCGGCAAGCTCAGCGATTTTACAGTTCCGAACGACCGACTGAAACAACTTCAGCTAAACCTAGTTCGAAGTCACGCCTGCGGAGTTGGAGATCCGCTTAGTCCCGAAGAAACCCGGGTGCTCATGCTGCTTCGCGCGAACGTATTGGCTGCTGGATACTCTGGTGCAAGGCCAGAAGTCGCTGACCAAATCCTTGCTTTGCTAAATGCCGATGTATTGCCGCAGATACCAAGCCGAGGCTCTGTTGGAGCTAGCGGTGATCTCGCTCCGTTGGCACACTTGGCTCTTGGACTCATCGGAGAGGGCGCCTCGCTCGTGAAAGGGGACAAGAAATCGTCGAAGCAAGCATTGAAGGATGCTGGAATCGAGCCGCTTGAGCTGCAAGCCAAAGAAGGGTTGGCACTTATCAACGGGACCCAAGCGATGGGAGCGGTTGGCCTTCTGGCCCTTGTCCGAGCAAAAACTGGTTTGCAGACGGCAACTCTGGCGGGGGCAATCAGCTTAGAAGCTCTGCTGGGGACTCCGGCGGCATTTGATCCACGAATCTCCCAAGCCCGCCGGCACGAGGGCCAGATTCGAACAGCAGCCATGCTCTCTGTGCTGTTGCAAGGCAGCGAGATTCGAGAATCGCATCGCAACGGCGATCCAAGAGTGCAAGATGCCTATTGCCTTAGGTGTATGCCTCAAGTGCATGGTGCGGTATGGACAGTTCTGAATCACGTTTTGGATATCCTGACCGCTGAGACAGGTGCCGCCACAGATAACCCACTTGTATTCGCGGAAACGGGCGATGTAGTCTCAGGCGGCAATTTTCATGGAGCTCCACTTGCTTACGCTTTGGACTATGCGGCCATCGCGCTTACAGACCTGGCAAGCATATGCGAAAGGCGAATTGACCGCCTCATAAATCCGGACTTAAATGAGGGCTTGCCGCCATTTCTCACGCATCATTCCGGAGAATCCAGCGGATTCATGATCGCCCACGTTGCTGCTGCGGCGTTGCTCAGTGAGTGCAAGGTGCTTGCTCATCCCGCTTCGGTTGACAGTGTTCCTACCAGCGGCGGAAAGGAGGATCATGTTTCGATGGGAATGACTTCTGCCAATAAGCTGATCCAAATCGTAACAAACTTGGAGCGAGTCATTGCTATCGAGTTGCTTGCGGCCGTACAAGCGATCGAATTCCGCCGACCTTTGAAAAGTAGCACTGGCATAGAAAAAGCCATTGCTGTTGTTCGCAGCTTAGTTCCAAAACTCGAAGAAGATCGCTCAATGTCTTTTGAAATCCAGCTGGTCGCAAACGCCATTCGAGGTGGTGAACTTCTCCTTCCAGTCTAGAACGAAATAGGATCAAATGATCAATCTTGGAATCTTGATTGGACCAAAGGGCAGAGGGTCAAATTTGTTGGCAATTGCCAATGCTTGCCGGTCTGGACAGATTGGAGCCTCGATTCATGTCGTAGTTTCGCCTGTTTCCGGGTCTGAGGCTGTAGCAAAAGCAACCGAGAAGGCCCTGCCGGTCAAGGTCGTGACGCCATCAAGTACGAATTATGCAAAGGAACTTTTGGCAAGTTTGGATGGATGCGATTTTGTGTGTCTAGCAGGATATATGAGACTTCTGCCGGCAGAGGTTCTACACGCATTTCCCAACCGAGTTCTGAATATTCA
>JANNJE010000342.1:0-1663 GCA_031405735.1 Armatimonadota bacterium
GGCTATGAAGCTAGGTATCGCCTACGTCAGCGAGGATAGAAAAGGGCTTGGATTGCACCTGTCGTTGAATATGATTGAAAATGTCACGCTTGCCAACTTACGTACTTATGGCAATCTCCGATTGAACGCAAAGGAGGAACTTGAATCCGCTACAGAGTGGAAAAGCCGATTAGACATTCGCGTCGGTGATATGGACGACTATGTAATCAACATCAGCGGCGGTAACCAGCAAAAGATTGCTATTGCGAAATGGCTCGAAACGAAGCCGAAAGTACTCATTCTCGACGAGCCAACGAGAGGAGTGGATGTTGGCGCGAAGCGAGAAATTTACAATCTGATTCGTGAGCTCGCAATCGGCGGAATGGCATGCATCGTGATATCCTCCGAACTTCTCGAAATCATTGGCCTCTGCCACCGGGCAATAGTCATGCGCGAAGGAAGAATCGTGGGAGAATTGCAGGAAAATGAATTGAGCGAGGAAGCCGTTATGCGTCTCGCCGCAGGAGTTGCAGCGGCATGAAACGGAACTCTTTTATTAGCGAGTACGGGGCACTTATCGCGCTTTTGCTCCTATTCGCCATCAATGTGGCAACGCGAGGCGCGAGCTTTTTACAGGTTGAAAACCTGCGAAACCTTGTAAGCCAAAACGCGGCAGTCGGCGTGATCGCGATCGGAATGACACTCGTGATTATTGCTGGCGGAATTGACCTTTCAGTCGGCAGTTTGACGGCGATGTGCGGTGCGGCAGTCATCCTTCTTGTAAACAGCTTCGCGCATTCTGGAATGTCCCCAAATGTCGCGATTCTTCTAGCCGGAGTCGGAGCCATTTTGATTGGCGCAGCAGCAGGGCTCATTAACGGAATCGTAATTGCCTATGGCAGAGTTGCAGCGTTTATTGTCACCTTAGCCGGACTTGCAGGTTTTCGTTCAATTGCTCTGGTTCTCGGAAATGGAGGCGAGATTCGTTCCGAGGTCTCTGCATTGCAAGATTTTGGATTTGGCGGAGTAGCGATTCCGTTCGCCAAAGATGCTGCTGGAAACCCCGTCCTCTTTTACTGGAGTGCGATCGTGTTTATCGCAATAGCGGTCGCTGCTGGGTTTGTTTTGAACAAAACTCGGTTCGGAAGATACATTATTGCAGTCGGCGCAAATGATAGGGCAGCGAATTATTCTGGAATCAATGTGCAAACAATTCGGCTGGCGGTTTTCACCATTTTGGGAAGCCTAGTGGGCCTGGCTTCGATGCTAGTTGGTGCGCGAATGAACTCAATCGGAACAGGTTCGGCAGGGCTCTACTATGAACTTGACGCCATCGCCGCAGTTGTTATCGGCGGTACAAGTTTGCGCGGTGGCAAAGGCAGAATTTGGGGCACCGTTGTCGGCATACTACTTTTGACGCTCATATCGAATATGATAACGGCATACCGAATTGACACGAACTGGCAAGGCTTGGTGAGGGGTATCGTCATCCTTGTAGCCGTGTTGATGCAACGGGGCAGGAAGGAAAATGAATAAATTCAAGAGACATCTATTCGTCACAGCCGGCTTAGCCGCAATCGTTTTGGCAGGTTGCCAACCAGCAACTGATTCAGGCGGAGCAGCTGCCGCTACAGCCAAAAACGGCAAAAAGTTCAAGGTTGGGATTTCGATTCCCGCCGCAGAC
>JANNJE010000343.1:0-4364 GCA_031405735.1 Armatimonadota bacterium
GATTTGAAGGGGGAAGCGTTCAATTTTTCAAATGAGCCTTTTAAAAACCCGGTCTCTGAGCTTGTTTTTAGAAACAGGTTTGAGATCACTAGGCTCCAAATGGACTTTTTCTGGCGGACTCAACTCCTCACCCAACCCTCTCCTCTTGTTCAAGCTCGTTCCTCGCGAACAAAAGGAGAGGGCGCATACCCATTCCGCTTTTTGAGGGACGCATGCCCCGCCAAAGGGAAATGAAATTGGGGAGAAAGATGATTGTAAGGAGTAAATAGATTTTGAAAACCATAGTCAAAAACGAAATGCATCTGAGCACAGAAACAATTGGCAACCGGACATTTCGTTCCATATTCAGCTTTGATATCCAATTTGAAATCCCGTTCTTTCAAAGAGGCTACGCATGGGAGAGACGGCAATGGGACCAGCTTCTTGAAGACATAAACGACCACATCATTCCTGATCTCGACGCGGGTGATCCTGCTAGTGAAATCGAGCATTTCTTTGGCCCGATTGTCGTGCTAGAAAAGAAGGGAAACAATGACGGCATCAAACGATTTCTCGTTATTGATGGGCAGCAGAGAATTACAACGGTCTATTTGCTTCTCGGAATCATTTACCGCCGCCTCGAACCCCTGCAAACCAAGTCTAGCGATGCCACAAAGTACCGTTTGGAAATCGGAAAGTGGCTTATCAATGAAACTTCGTCGGACGACGACTATCAAAAGCTAAAGCTATTTTCCATAAAAGGCGACCGCCTGCCGACCTACCGTGCGATATTCGGAACCGAGCACACACCTAGGTCTCCGCACTATCGAACAGACATCGAGCTATATCAGCCCGGAGCCAATCAAGTAGACGCATTCGTCGCGTACGCCGAAAGGAAAATGCGGTTAGGATTTCAAGACGTTGCAAAGTTGTGGCAATTGGCAACGGCGATTTTCGACTGCCTCAAAATCGTTTGGATTCCTTTAGAAGACGGAAAGGACGACCCGCAAGCTATCTTCGAAAGCTTGAACGATAAAGGCATGCCGCTTTCTGCAAGCGAGCTGATTTGTAGCTATCTTTTCAGGCCGCTAACGGAAGTCTCCGATTTTGAAGAGCTTCACAACCATCTATGGCTCGCCGCACTGCGAGAATTCAGGCATCGAAGCACCTTCGAGGAATATCTCCGAAACTTATTCTCGATCGGAGAGCGCAAAATGGTGGGCACCAGCCGAAAAGTCTATGTTCATTTCAAGAATCGGCACAAGGACCTCGATGCTGTCGTTGCCCGGGAGAAACTTCAGGAAATCCACGACAGCGCGAAATTATACGGCTGCATTGTTGAGCCAGAAGAGCACATTTACCCTGATAAAGATATTCGCAGAATATTGGAGCACATTGCCAACACGAGAATGGAAAGTTCGACGCCGTTTTTGCTCGACCTGATCCGGAATTTGAATCAAGAAGCTATCAGCAAAGACTTGGCTGTGCGACTTCTCAATCAGACGCTCACGATGTTAGTTCGGCGTAAAATGACCGAGCAGCCAACAACCGTGTATGACACGATGTTCCCAAGGCTCTTCATGCAGGTTGCTCATGAAGCCGATCCAGTCAAGGCTCTACATCAACTTTTTCAAAAGAACGAAGTTTGGGTTTCTGACCTGGAATTCCTCGAAGCCTTCCTTAACAAAGCACTTTATAGAACCCGGGACCTGGCATTTGGGAGAATGGTGCTGTCCGAAATTGATCGCGGAATGCAGAAGCACGATCAGTACCCGGACTACAGCAGCCTTCGGACTATTGAGCATGTCATTCCGCAAACCCTCGACAGCTCTTGGGCGGCGTATTTGGGCCCAGAGGTCAAGCATCCAAAATTCGAGACCTTGGTCAACAGTATCGGCAACCTGTGCCTTACTAGCCTACCTGCGAACAGCGTTGTTGGCAGAGCTTCCTTTGCATCGAAAGTGAAGTCGTATTCGGAAATTACGGCACTTGCCAGAGATCTCAAGGATCATGAGGGGCTTTGGAATGTGGATGCGGTTCGAGAGAGGTCAGAAAGGCTGGCGAAAGTTGCAGTCAGGGTTTGGTCATGGCAGATCTAACTCGCAGAACTCCACCCCCTAGCCCCCTCCTCTTTGCTCGTGCCTCGCAAAAAGGAGGGGGAACGCCGGAAACTACCTCACCGGCCAAGGTGGCAAGACTCTTGCAATTGGCTTATCTCTTCTATATCCGAGTTCATATTCAGCCTGCATGAGCGTATGAATCTCGTGAGTTCCCTCATAGATCATCGCACCTCGCGAGTTGCGGAAATATCGCTCGACCGGAAATTCGTCGCAGAATCCATAAGCCCCATGAATCTCCACCGCCTTATTTGCCGCATCAAAAGCAGCCGCGCAGTTCACCCATTTGCACATTGAAACCTCTTTGGTATGTCTCTGCCCGGTGTTCTTCATCCAGCCAACCTTGTAATAGAGGAGTCGCCCGACTTCGCGCCCTTGAACCATAGCGGCGATCATCTGCTGCACCAATTGTTTTTTGCCAATTGGTTCGCCGCCGACGGTTCGTTCGTTCGCATATTTCACACTGGCATCCAGGCAAGCGGTGATGATTCCAACGGCTCCCGCGCCAACTGTGTAGCGCCCATGATCGAGAGCGCTCATGGCGACTTTGAAACCATCGCCTTCTTCGCCCAACATGCAATCATTGTGAACTCGCATGTTGTCAAAGAACAGCTCGCCAGTATTTCCTGCGCGAACGCCCAATTTGCCATGAATGGGTTTGCTTGAAAATCCTTCCAAGTTTCGATCCACGATAAATGCAGCGAAAGGTGCTTTTGCATCGGTATTAGCCAATCTGGTGACAATGAGAAATTGATCGGCGTAATCGCTCAATGATATCCATGCCTTTTGTCCGTTCAAAACATAATGATCGCCGTCCTTTGTTGCGGTTGTCTTGAGGTTTGCGGCATCTGATCCGGCGTTGGGTTCAGTCAATCCAAATCCGCCAACGAGTTCGCCAGTCGCCAGTTTTGGGAGCCAACGTTGTTTTTGCTCCTCAGTTCCCCATTGCAAGAGCGTCATGCTATGAAGACCGCTATGGACAGATATGATTACTCGCGCGCTCGTATCGGCTCTTTCTAATTCTTCGCTCACAATTCCAAGGCTGATGTAATCGGTATCGCTGCCTCCGTATTTGGCTGGAATGCTAACCCCGAGCATTCCCGAATCCCCCATCTTTTTGAGTACATCCGGGTCAGATTTCGCTTCCCGATCCCGCATCTGCAAACCCGGAACAATCTCTTTCTGACCGAATTGGTATGCCGACTCGCGAATCAGTTCGTGTTCGGAAGTGGGGGAAAAATCCATAGGTTCTATTGTACCGGGGCTGTGACTGCAATTTCGGGTGCTCAAATCAGTCTCAAATTCAATGCCTCATTGAAAAATTCGAATTAATTTTCGAAAAACCAATCTAAAACAAGGAAGAATATCGTAACATAGCAACTCAAAAGTGGTTTATTGGAAAGATTATTAATATGAAAAGATATTTGAGTGTTTTAACTTTGCTGATCGTTGCGGCCTCGTCTGCATGGTCAGTTGAACAGTTTGTATCTAACGAAGCGATTGTCAAGTTCAGGCCGAACACATCGCTCCAATTGCAGGCAGCCGCCGTCGCAGTAAATGGGACGGTAACGCGGGTTAACAACCAAATAAACTGGGCGACAATTCGCTTAAATGTGGCCAACACGCGAACCACTGCAATCACACGTCTACGCCAAATGAGCTTCGTTGTAACTGCAACGAAGAACGGAATTTACACATCCACCGACAATCCCAACGATCCTCTAATCGGGCAACAATGGCAGATCAACCGGATCAATTGTCCTCAAAGCTGGGATTTCACTCATGGGAATTCAAACATTGTAATCGCAATTTGCGATACAGGCGTTCAATTGGACCATCCAGATTTGCAGAGCAAGATCCTTCCTAACGGTTACGATTTTGTAAACAACGATGCTGATCCGTACGACGATAACGGTCACGGAACTCACGTAGCTGGCCTCGCTGCGGCGACAACGAATAACGCAACCGGTGGGGCTGGAACTGGATACGACTGCAAGATTCTTCCGATCAAAGTATTGAGTGGCGGCGGAAGCGGGTCTTGGGACGGAGTTGCTGCAGGTATCACCTGGGCAACAGACCAAGGAGCCCATGTAATAAACCTTTCATTAGGTAGTACTGGTGCTGGCCAAGTCGTGCAAGACGCTGTAGATTACGCACTTGCCAACAATGTAATAGTAGTCGCTGGAGCGGGAAATAATGGAAACACTGTAAAGTTCTATCCTGCTGCCTACCCAGGCGTTTTGGCTGTAGCTTCTTCAGATCCTGACG
>JANNJE010000344.1:0-2131 GCA_031405735.1 Armatimonadota bacterium
GCAGTAGGCCTGAGTCGGCCTGGCTACCGGGGGCGACCCAGGGACATGGTCCAGTAGGTCCGGCGGCTATCGCCCGGCGCTGCGGCAACGCACGCCAGGCCGATGTCGACCAGGTTCGGGTCCATGATACTCGGCGGCGTAGCCGTTGGTCAGGACGCGAAATTCCTGGACCGCCTCCGGATTGGGCGCCGGGTTTCCCGTGCCGCGCAAGCCGGCGGTGTTGTTGCCACCATCGAGTTGGAAGTTGACGCTGCCCATCTGCGCGCGGCTCGAACCGTTAATCGTCGTCAGCTGCTCGGGCCCGCCGAGGGAGTTCGAGCTGTCGTTGCTGGTGACGCCGCCCGTGAGGCTCAGTGATCGCGATTGATGGACCAATGCAGGGTGAAATCCGGATCTTTGAAGTTGTAGATACACTCCATCGTATCGGGAGCCGTACGGTCATCATTTGTAAATGCCAATTGCCCGCCAAACGCACTGCAAGATACAGGCATCACCAAATTCTGATCTTTGCTCATTCCCATCATGGCAATGTCCATCATGTGAACGCCCCAGTCTGTGCTCAACCCGCCGCCGTAGTTCATGTACCAGCGCCAGTTGTAGTGGCAGCGATTGTCTTGATACGGAATGAAATTGGCCGGACCTACCCACATATCGTAATCGAGCCCCTTAGGTGGATCCTTTGGCTGTTGTCGCCCGGCTTGAAAACCGTCTGAAATCCAAGCGCGACAGAGAACGATTTTTCCAAGTTTTCCCGATCGAATATATTCAATAGCATCTGTGAATTCTTTTGTGCTTCGTTGCCAGGTGCCACATTGGACAACTCTTTTGAAATGCTGGACAGCACCAGCCATGGAAACTGATTCAACGATGTCGTGGGAAAGCGGCTTCTCACAATAGGAGTCCTTCCCCGCTTCACATGCATGGATCAGGTTCAGTGCATGCCAATGGTCAGGAGTGCCAACGATAACCGCGTCAATATCCTTTCGGTCGAGAATGCTTCGATAATCTTTGTAAAACGCTGGCTTTCGACCGTATTTTTTCTCGACTGCAGCCATATCGCCTGGTGCGCGATTTTCATCAACATCGCATAGCGCGGCAACTTCGACGTCCGCAAAATTCATAAAACTGCGCATGTTCGCTGCGCCCATTCCGCCGCAGCCGATAAGCCCAAGCACTAGTTTGTCGTTAGGCGATTGAGGTTTTATGCGAGGCGAGGCCGCATTGGCGACCGAGAGTAAAGGTGCTCCTGCAACGGCGGCCGCCGCGATTCCGGTACGTGCCAAAAACTGCCTGCGCGTAGAATCGTTCTTTTCAAATTCAGACAAAATATCCTCCTCCAAAATGAAATGAAATTGCATTTCATTTTCTGATTGCGATGTTACACTAACTATTTGGGAATGCGCGGGCTTGACCGCGCCCTTCCAGGAAATTGGAAAAAGGACAAAACCAGTTCCAACTTTTTCCCTCATCCATTTATCTTCATCCGTTGTTGAACGAAAAGCGCGGTCAAGCCCGCGCACTCCCAAAAAAAGATAGAATACAAAACGATCATGAGCAATGACAAAAGTTCTTCCAGTTCGCGACGACAATTTCTTCAAGCCACAGGCGGTTTAGCAGCGGCGACTGCGCTTTCCGGGTTCAAATTTCCCACGGTTCACCCGCAAGGCAACGAACTAATTCAAGTCGCCCTTGTCGGTTGTGGCGGACGCGGAAGCGGTGCCGCCGTCAACGCGATGAGGACAACAAGCGGCCCAATTAAATTGGTTGCCATGGCGGACGCCTTCCGCGACCGGCTTACAAGCAGCCACGCCAATTTGAGCGTAGATTTTTCAAAGCAAATGGACGTGCCGATCGAGCGCCAATATCTTGGTTTCGATGCGTATAAGAATGCGATGGACTGCCTGAAACCAGGCGATATCGTCATCTTGACCACTCCTCCTGCCTTTCGATGGGTTCATTTCAAATACGCAATTTCAAAAAAACTCCACGTCTTTATGGAAAAGCCTGTTACAGTGGACGGCCCTACCAGCAGGCGGATGATGCAGCTTGCTCAAGAATCTGTTGTTGCGTACCTTAATGTCTGCGTTGGCCTCTTGTCCCGTCACGCGCGGCCAATGCAAGAGCTGCATCA
>JANNJE010000345.1:0-2331 GCA_031405735.1 Armatimonadota bacterium
CCGACCCCTAAGGATCGGAAAGACGTACAAGGAATAATACGCTCAAAAAGCCAAAAAGTCACACTATTACGCACATTTACTTCTCTTTTTCCACAATTTTAGGCAATTTTGCCAATGCAAACCATTTGTTGTTAATCTGCAAATTGGTTCCAGTCGGGGAGTGGAGCGACGTGATCTCGGTAACTGCTCAGGCGTAAATGCCTCTTTGACAAACAAATCCCTCGCCCGTTTTCGGGCGGGGGCATCCGGAGGTCACCACGCGCCGCGCCGATCACCCTTCGAGCGCCTCTGGACGGTCAAGGGATTTCTTGGTCTCAGAGGCTAGTCTACGTTCCACTTTCTTCACGTCCTCGGCAGCAGGCAACGATTCTGGGCGGATACCGCGACTCAGCAACGTCTGGCGCACGGCAGCGTTATTCGTGACGTGTTCGTTTGAGATTTCTGCTTCTTGCGACATCTGATGCTCGCGCGCGTTGTGAATGGTTATCTCGGTGGCAAAGTCCTTAGCTTTGAGCACAATGGTTGGGGCGAAATCAGCAAGGGGTCGAGAGTCAGGCACCTTCCAGGTCGCTTTCATGGCCTGGGTGGACTTGCCGAAAAGGGCCTGGTCGCCTTTGCTTCGGATGACTGCAAAGTTTTCGTTGCCGCCGGTTTGCTCGAATATCACAATTGACAATTCCTTCTCAGTTTGTGACAGCTTTTTCCTGGCTGCGATCCGTTCTGCTTCGAGAAGCCTTTGCTCGATCAGTTCGGCTTTGCGAGTCTGAATTGCGAAATAAGTCTGAGCGAAGGCAATCGGCTCTTTTTGGGGATCGCCGTTTTGGGCAATGAGATAGCAAGCAAAGCGGGTGAGCATGATGTCAGCGACCTCGCGCTCTGCTGTCTTCGCTAGCTGGATCATTTTCCCGACGTCGGCAAAATGATCGCCAATACCATGGCCAGCGACCTCGCAAGCCGTCTTAGCCTTGCTCACAACATTCAGAAAGTTATCCCATTTTGCGTAACCAAGTAAATGTTGGAGATCGCGGGCCAGCCAAAACTCAATGCCAGAGTCAGTTGTTTGGGCATGGCCTTCGAAAGTTGCGGTCAGTTCGTGCACGAGATCGCTTTTCATGGTTGTCAACTATTATGAGTGGATACCGCCAGCCCGTATGTAGATGGACGGGCTCCGCTCGTTGTGAACACTCCCGAAGTCCGGCAATTCCGGGCTCGGTTCAAAGACAACGACTTCCCAGTTGGGGAATGGAGCGACGTGATCTCGGTCACCGCGCAGGCGTAAGCCTCTTTGAACAAAAAATCCCCCGTCCGCTTTCGGGCGGGGGATCAAATCTAGAACAACGCATGGAGCTAGTCGTACTTCACGCAAGCGATCCGCCCGTGTCGAGGTCGATCACTCCGGTCACAGTCACGGCAGGCTCGCTGAAGATGCGCCCCCTTCGATCCCATGCCCCCCGATAGTCAGGGATGTGCTAAAACGTATTCACCAGCACATGCTCGAAGAAGATAAGCTCAGCATAGACGTCCTCATTGGCTTCGGCTATTGCCCTGCGGGCTGCATGCAGACCCTCGAAGACGGAACCCAGCGCTTCGAGTACAAATACATCCCCTGGCCGCTGCAGTTCCCGAACCCGCCACAGATCAACGCGGCGCTCAACCAAGCCGCGAAGTCGGGGACGCCCGTCTCGGAGCTGACAAAGTGCGATTTCCCGCACGACATCGCCCCAGAAGAATCGCTCACCGAATTCGCTCTGATCCTGTGGCAGAGCCTCCCCACTTATGCGGTTCTAAGCCTCAAGTATCCATGGATCACGTGGGAAGCCCACTTACCCCCAGGAGAGGGTGAAACGCCCAACCTCGGAGGGCCGCCGAGAGGACCTTGCTATATCACTCGGGCCAACGACTTCTATGCCCTCATGCTCGAGGTGCTCACTGCATTCCCGAACAACCGCTGGGCGTGGCTGCACTTCATGGGCCTGGAAAAGATGTTGCCGAAGCTCAACGATGGAACGCCGACCGCGATGGGAATGTCCGAGCCCCTCAATGGAGATCCCCCACAACATGAGACCACGGAAGAACAGCCCTTAGATGACGCACAGTGGGGGCCAATGCGGGAAATGCCCCGCGCCCACCCGATGGAGCGTACCGACTATCCCCAGGGCCTCTTCAAGCGAATTTGGATCGGCCTGCCAACCAACAATGTCCAGTGGGCCAAGGACTGGGAAGCCCGCGAGCCCGACTGCGCGAAGGTCATCGAGGGCGCAGTGTCGGTGGTCCCGGCGGGCGGTGAGGAGTTCGAGTGGCAAGATCATAATCTGCTGAGGCTCGACATCG
>JANNJE010000346.1:0-3791 GCA_031405735.1 Armatimonadota bacterium
GGCAAATTCGCCTATCACGAGTGTCGCGTATAATCGATTAAAGTTGCAAACCTGTTACTAGCGGTTACCAAGCTCAAAAGTCATCTGCCCGTAATATTCCGGGCTGATGACTCCTCTCCTTCTGGACAATCCGCCGAGCTATATGTTCGACGGCGGCTGGTGCCGAAGCTTGTCTCTCGCGCTGCCTGGCTTATACGTCACCACATCCTTTTCGTCGGTGCGGTGGGCCACCGGTTCCGCCATTGCTTTTCGGAACGCAACGGATTCATGCATACGCTTGTTCTTCTTGTCCTTTCGCTCTCCGTCTTTCTTTCTCTCGTGCGACATTTCGCCCTCCTACTTAGGCAAGATTGGTACTCGATGAGTTGGCTTTACGTCCCTTTTTGGCACGGCTACAGTGAGCAATCCGTCCTTGTACGTGGCTTTAACCAAAATGGGTTCGGTTGGAGCAACTAAGCGGAACTGCCTCAAGAAATTGCCGTATTGTCGTTCGATGCGAACATAGTCGTCTCGCCGAACTTCATCTCGCATTTCCCTCTTGCCTTTGATCGTCAGCATGTCGTTGAGGACTTCCACGTCTATGTCTTCCATTGTCATTCCTGGCAATTCGACGGCATAGGTTGTTTCCTTTTCTGTATCTCTGACATCCACTCTTGGCAACCAATGAGTTGTCATGAGCTTAGTATCAAAGATATCTTCCATCATCTCATTGAACCGATCGAAAACTCCGAGCGGTCTGTTGCTAGGTAGTAGTGTTGCCATTTTGTTGTCCTCCATTATTCGTTAACTTTCTCTTTTTGTAAACTTCGATCTTAAGTGAGTCCCTAGGTTCGATTCGTCTACATTCTCATCATAGCCAACAAACTGTTCCGTTGTAGTCCGCTGTTTCGTGTCATTGATTTGCAGGACAATTTGCTAAAATGAATCTGCAAGAGTCCAAATGCAAGACCCGACCCTCTCAAAACGCGAAAAAGAAGTTCTCGACCTCGCTGCCGAAGGCTTGATTGATGCCAACGTCGCGCAGAGGCTTGGAATTTCTGAAGCCACGGTTGCAACCTATTGGGCTCGCATTCGCGCAAAACTTAATGCCTCCAGCCGTACTGAAGCGGTCGCCATACATTTGCACGAAGAAATGGAATTTTCGCAGGCGAAATTCGAATCAGAATTTTCAGAGGTTAAGGCCGAACTAGATCGTTTTCGCGGAGCAAATGAAGAAGCAGAGCTGCTGCACTCGGTGTTTGAGAATCTGCCCGAAGCAGTGCTGGTTGTTAACAACAATCTCGAGATAGTCCTTGCGAACCAAGCTGCAGCTGCATTGTTTGGATATGCTGAAAACCGGATCGTGCCGTTGTCTGTAAATCAACTTGTTCCAAAAAGGCTGCGACAAGCGCACCGAGAGCATGTTGCCGAATTTCATGAAACCCCAGTTGCGCACCGGATGGGTCCGCATCAGGGTGTACCTGCGTTGCATAGAAGCGGAAAGGAATTCGTTATCGTGGGCGATTTGGTTCCGATTCGACATTGCGGGGAGCAAATGACCCTCTTCATGATTCGAGAGGTCGCTTCCGATTCAGGTTCTGATTCTAAAAACTGACGGCTTACCTAGTAACTTGCCATCTGGATGGCGGCCACCAGATAAACATGGACTTGCCAACGATGGATTCCCGCTCGACCAACCCCCAAGATCGCCCGTCAGAAGAGCCTTCGCGGTTGTCGCCCATAAAGAGATAGTGCTTTGGCGGAATAGCTGAAGGAGGAAGCGAAGCCAAAAGGTGTGCTGTTTGGTCATCCATCGCCCAATACTTGTTGACAGTCCGATTTTCCAAGTTAGGCAGGCTACCTGACCTCCAAAGCAGTGGCCAATATTCACCCTTGTACTGCACCAACTTGAGGTCGTAAACCATTCGGTCCATTCCTTCGCCAAACTTTACAAACGGCTCACGAACTTCTTGCCCATTTCGATAAAAGAGTCCGTTTCGGATCTCGATTACGTCGCCTGGCACTCCTCGGCACCTCTTGATATAGTCCATGTCCTTGTCTTCCTCTTCCATTGGCTTGCCATAAACTGGTGGCTTAAAGACAACTATGTCGCCAAATTGAGGGTCGGAATATCGAAACACTGCCTTGTTTGCGATGATGAAATCGTTTAAGAGGAGAGTGTCAAACATTGAGCCAGATGGGATACGAAAAGTCTGTACTGCAAATGGCCGAATCAGCAGAAAGACAAAAACGCCTGCATAAATGATGGCGTCCATGAATTCGTTTAGAATTCGAAGTCCCGAATATGCGCCTGACCGCATGTGCGGAGGCGTTTTCATCAGCTTAGGGAAAACAGCCAAGCGAACAATCGTGCAGAACGCTACAATAAGCACAACTTGACTTAATGGAGTACGGGCAAGCGAATCCAACTTATCTGCGAATGCATTTGGCTCCGCGACCTGCGCGAGGAACGGAAACATTACGCCTTGACTCGTCTCTCTCGGATTCTAGCGGCCTTGCCCACCTTGTCGCGAAGGTAGTAAAGTTTTGCGCGTCGAACGATACCGTGCCGCACAATCTCAAATTTTCCGACGTTAGGCGAGTGGATAGGGAAAGTTCTTTCGACTCCAACTCCGTTGGAAACTTTCCGTATCGTCAGCGTTTTGGAAATTCCGCCATGCTTGATCGCGATGCAAATGCCTTCAAACATTTGAAGTCGCTCTTTGCCAGCCTCGCGAACTTTTACATAAACACGAACTGTATCGCCAGGTCGAAACTCAGGCAAATCTGGCTTCATGCAGCCTTCAACAACGCTTTTCAAAATTGTAGCTTGTGACATTGTTTGTCTCCGCCCGCGCTTCATCGGTCAACATCATACACGGGAGCTAAAAGGATAGCATATCTGCGTCCCCTTTTTCCAATATGGCTAACGCTAAAAGGTCGGGCCTTCGTTCCCGAGTAGTTCTTAACGCCACTTGCCTCTTCCATTTTGCAATTGCGCCATGGTCTCCAGACCTCAATACCTCAGGCACTTCCAAACCTTCCCAAGTTTCAGGTCGAGTGTATTGGGGTGCGCTGAGCAATCCGTCTGAATGGGAGTCAATCTGTAAACTCTCTGCGTCTCCAAGGACGCCTGGAATCAGGCGAATGACTGCATCAGCCATTGCAAGCGCAGGGATTTCACCACCTGTCATCACAAAATCGCCAAGCGAAAATCGGTGCGTTGCTCTTTTGGAAACAAACCTTTCATCAATGCCTTCGTAGTGCCCGCAAACGAAAATGACGTCCTCATAATCTAACAGTTCGATTGCATCAGATTGCGCGAACCTTTCTCCGCAAGGATCTGGCACGACGACTGCCAACTTCTCTGAAAATGGAGCTAGGGATTGTAGAGCTAGGTCCGCGATGTCGGGCATCATCACCATTCCTGGCCCACCGCCATAAGGTTTGTGGTCCACGGTTTTGTGAGGGTCTTCGGCAAAGTCACGAGGATTGGCAAATTGATATGTTACGAGTCCCTTTTCCTTTGCACGGTTCGCCATGCTGATTCCAAGTCCAGCTTGAATTACCTCAGGAAACAACGCCACAAACCCAATTCGCATGGTTTCAAGGTACCTGGTTCGTGCCAAAAATCGGTCCAGGATGTAGCTCTTGTTCAATTTCGAAAGACTGCTTTGCCCTTGAAGATTTGATTCGCCTCATATTTACCGAAGCATCATTTGCACCTGGGGTGGAGTGAAGGGCTTAGGCAGGAACACGCTGGCGCCCGCCGCGGTGCTGTCATCCCAGATCTTTGGATCCTGCTCCGCGGT
>JANNJE010000347.1:0-2433 GCA_031405735.1 Armatimonadota bacterium
AAGGACAATACTGTTCCAGAAAACGCCATCAAAAAAATTGATCCACTCACAAGCAGTTTTGATCGCAAATCGGTCAAGCGTTTTTGACCCCCATAGGAAAATGGAATCATCAGTAATCCGACCATGATGAAAACCAGAAAAAGAATGATGGCAAAAATCCTATTTGCAAAAACGAATTCAGTCGTTGGCTTATTGTTCACCATCAAAAATGCAAACGACACCAGCCCAACATCCAATAATCCAACCACAATCGGCAACAGATCACGCATGTCAGTTTTTGACTTGTTTGGCATTTCTGGTGGCAAATTCATAAAACTACTATTAGAACCAGATTGTCGGTGGTGGCCTACCGGTTTTCCGTTCTTGTTCAAACATTCTTGTCCACATTCTATCCCAAGTTTGTTAGCTGGCTGAAGAATGCCTGGCCATGCCACGTGTCTTCCTATCCTATTCTCCTTGCACTCGAATTGATTTCGAAAAGTAACTCGGCGAAAGCTCCACGTAAGCTTCTCCTCCACCTGCTACCTCCAGTACAACACTGCGGTTCCCATCCTTGGTTTGAAATAGCAGAGTATGGGTTCCTCGATCAAGTGTCAGCAAGGGCGAATTGTCAACATTTCGACCATCAATTTGTCGAAGCGCATAGCCGTCAGGGAAGTACAAGTTTAGGAGCGTACGTTCCTTATTATTGCAGCCAGAAATTACAACAAGACCCCAACACAAGATCAATATAAATATCTTGCAAGTGTCAGGGATAATATTCAAAGTCCCACAATATCGCGCCATGGTCAAGCGATTCATCCAGCCCTGGTTTCCCAACAAACTTGAAAGCTTGTCCGTGTTCATTGCCAAATCTTACTCATTTTCACGCCAGGCACGGACACTCTCCCCGATTTCATTTCCTCCCGACTTCGTTTCCCTCTCTTCGTTCGGCGGGACTTTCAGCTACGGCGGGGCAGGCGTTCCTCGTGTGACCATGACAGACACAATCTGTAATTCCAACTTATCCAGGGCACTTGCGACTGTCGTTAGTTCTTAAACGGTTCACGTTCAAGTGCACGGGATGGTACAAAGTAAATGACTTCGAGCCTCCCGTAGTCTTCCGGTTTCTCAGCTGGTTGCCCGTGATAATCCATCCACTTCAAGCTCGAAAGATCGATTTCAGCTCCCCACGAGTCAACAATCAAGACCGCATTCGGCAACGCAGCCCAGCGCTTGTCTCCGGTGTCAACGTCATACCACGCGACATGTGTTACAAGATACGGCCCGTCGGTGGAGCTACCGACCCGCAAACTGTTACCGTTACGCGAATACTTGAGTTCGCGCATGAACAATTGTGTCGAAACGAGAAAGAAACTAAGTAACCAGGCGCAAACAGCCAGGACAAGACAGGACACGAATATCCTGTTCCACGTTTTGAGTTTTCGTATTTCGCGCTCAAAGTCCATTACTAGCTCTTTTCATTATCCATACCCACTTTCCAGCACCTTGATCGTCATGGAGTCACAATCCTATTGGACGAGGCATCTTTGGTCAGGAGTGACCATTTTGCTGCTTCTTTTCGAAAGACCGTGTCGAAATCACTTGCTCGTAACCTATTGAGCACAACGAATACAACCCCCTTCTTTTTCAGTACGAGCCTTCGGTCGATGCCGTGCTGTCGATCAACAAACACAGCCATTCGAATACTGTAGGTAGCTTTGGGACGCAAACAAACAGTCTCAATTGGACTTAGCAATCCAAATTCGGCGTTGCTACCATCCCACGTGATAGCCGTTCTCTTTCTATTGGGTGACTCATGGTAGCCAACGATGAACGGCACACGAGGGCAGAAGATAACTGGCTTGTCGGTTTGGTTGGTGATACGAACATTTAGGGTATCGCTGTTTAGGATTTCTAGCTTGATTTGAAGCTGACCGGTTGGCTCTTGCGAAGACGGGATTTGGGTATAGGTCTTCGACACCTGAGCTACGCAACTGATGATAACAGTTGCCAATCCGGTTGCAAAGCCAATATAGATGACAATTCTAAACATGTTTGCCCTTGCCGCTCCTGTGGCTAAACAATAGCAAGCCCTAGCCCCCCAGCCTTCCTGCCAGCTTCCCAAACGCACTCTTCCCACCGTACTCTGCCACATCGCCCAGCATTTCCTCAATCCTCAAAAGCTGGTTGTACTTGGCAACGCGGTCCGTCCGATTCGGCGCGCCAGTCTTGATTTGGCCGCAGTTTGTCGCTACGGCGAGGTCGGCGATGGTCACATCTTCTGTCTCGCCGCTTCGATGGCTCATGACCGACGTGTAGCCTGCCCGCTTTGCCATGTCAACCGCGGAAAGAGTCTCAGTGAGAGTCCCTATCTGGTTGACTTTGATCAGAATCGAGTTCGCTGTTCCGGAATCAATGCCTCGTTTCAGCCTTTCGACATTAGTCACAAAC
>JANNJE010000348.1:0-3599 GCA_031405735.1 Armatimonadota bacterium
GAATCTGATAGGTGTATGGCCGACCGGCAATGACACCAGCGACGCCAGTCGCCGTATCGTCTTCTGGTGCCTCATTGTCGCATGTGGAACCACCAATGATTCCGCCAAAGGTGCTGAACGTTACATCTCGGACACCTGTAGTATCCCATGCCTTCGTCGCATCTCCAAGAACAACGGATACCGGGCTGGTAAGGACGTCATTTCGGAATATTTGCCACGAGTACATCGTGGATCGCCCACGATGGAACGCATCCAGCTTCCAACTAAGCTGAACCGCTGGCACACCCGAAAAGTTCGGATAAAGCATCGCTTCAGCATTGAATACGGAAACTGATTCCGCAGTGCTGCTGTTGGACAACAAGATCGCCATGATGCCGCCGACAATTGCCAACGTTGTAAATTGACTGTTGCTCCTTCGAGTTTTAGGCTTAACAATTTGCGGATTGCCGTTGTTGGCGTTCCAATCTGGTTTCAACATCGGAGGCTCGAAAATAGCTCGAACTTTATCTCCGGGCTGAATGCCGCGCCAAGATTTTGTGATCTTAATGACAGCACTGTCAAACTCAACGGTATCAACCGTTGCGGTTGCGACTTGCTCTGCACCACGAACAACGATCAACTCCATACCCTGCTGGAATCCGGAACGAGTGCCTTGATTGATCAAAGCTTCGAGCTCCAGTGTATTCAGCACTGTTGCTGTCGGCAGATTTCGCTGATTGATTTCGCGAGTCGCTTGAGCAGCCGCTGCCGCCAATGCCTCGTTTAAAAGAGTCGTGTCATCTACTGCGCCAGCACGAGTCGAGGAACTTGCCCCAATCGCTGCGCCATTGATCGGAAGTGCCGAAGACACATCCAAAACAACCATTCGCAATAGAACATCGGCTCTTTTGCCGCCGCTCTCGCTAACGATTCGATAGTTGACGACTTCGCCTGTTACCAGGGTCGCCGCTCGAAGCTCGCCTCCGAGGCGTTGCAACGATGGCTTATCAGTCACAGGCTGTCGAAGCCCTAAAGACTCGACTGCACGCTGCACCGTTGCTTGAGGAACGATGTCGTACTTGCCAGACTTTAGCAATTCGTTTCCAACCGCTCCTGCTGCTGCCGAACCAACCTCTGCTCCGCCGGTTTTCGACTTGTTGACGAAATCAACTACAGCCCACGTGGGGAGTTGTTGAAATTGTGCCGCTGCGGGCGCAGGCACGAGTAACGAAAGGAAAGGCAACAGCAGACCTAACGCCGAAACGTTAGCCACTAGCCGTCCTGGAATTGTATTGATGAACCGCCTCACCGTGACGAGTCCTCCTTGTCAGTTATCTTCTGAATTCTTTTTGGGCAGATAGCCCATAGTCGGTCCGTGCTCGAATCAATCAAGCGATCCCTCTTGAACGTCTGGATAAAAATCTCCATTGTTTTACGCCTCACACTATTTTTTGATCGAGCCTGAATCGTACACGCACCCAAAAATGCGTTCGATCCATCGAACTCGGTGCAGTATAGCACGTTCCTTTGAAGGAATCAACTTATTCTGCACAAACAGCTAACATCAGCTTCGCTATATCCTCTCGGACGGTAGCAAGTTCTGAATTGGTTCGGATGATTGTATCCGCAAATGCAATTTTCGCGCGAACAGGTAACTGAGTTTTCAGCCACGCATCCGCTTCATCGGCACTTTCCAGCCGGCTTTCCAGCCGTTTTCGTTGCGTTTCAGGGTCGCACCAAACGACCCAAACCTGCGAAAAGGAATCTAGAATGCACGTTTCTATCAAGAGCGGCACTTCAATAAACAGCACTTTACTGCCATGAATTTTTTCCAATATTTTTGGATGCAGAAGACAATTTACTTTTTTGCGAATTTCAGACGAAGATGCAATTTGATCCCGCAAATATTCGCGAGAGACCGGAATTTCGCACTTTAACAGTTGAGACAGGAACAATTGAATTTCAGGCTCGCAATAAATCTTCTTTGCAATTTCATCCGCCGAATCAACGGAATACCCCATTTCACGAAGAATGTTGCAAACCGTTGATTTGCCTGTAGCAATTCCTCCGGTGATTCCAATTGGTTTCATTCGTGAAATTGGGCGCATTTTTTGATTACATCTTTGTCTAGTTTCCGGAAAGCCCGAGCCTGCGCATGAAAGCGGCCGTATTCGGCTCCCTTCCTAGATAGTCGCGAAGCATGTCGAGCTCCTCCATCGTGCCCCCTCTTCCCAGAACCTTGTCTCGATAGTATCGCCCTGCCTCTTCGCTCAATACTCCCTTTTCTTCGAACCTGCCAAACATATCTTGAGCATAAACCAGCGACCACAAGTAGCCGTAATAAGCTCCCTGATAGCCATTGAGGTGCCCGAAAGAGGCTTGCGAGAACGCACTCGGAACCCGTTTGTAAGGCATCACTTGCTCATATATGTCCCAACAGGTTTTTGTTGTATCAATTTCGCCCTTTGGAGCCGTATGGAACGCTTGATCCATCATTCCAAGCCACATTTGGCCCTCCGTTTCAATTCCGCTGCCCAACGATTGCGCAGCCTTCATTCCTTTGACTAGTGCCGCGGGAATTGGCTCGTTCGTCTTGTAATGTTTTGCAAAAAGAGCCAAAGCATCAGCCGACCAAACCCAGTTTTCCAACATTTGGCTTGGAGCTTCCACAAAATCTCGTGCAACCGAAGTTCCTGCAAATCTCGCATATTTGGCTTGCGAAAGAATATTGTGAAGCCCATGGCCAAATTCATGGAAAAGCGTCTCCACTTCGTCGTGTGGCATAAGAGATGGCTTTGTTGGAGTAGGTTTCGTAAAATTGCAAACCAACGCCGCAACCGGAAGCTGTTCTGTACCGTCTTCGTTAGCCCTTCGAGCCGTCAAGCCCCAGCATGCTGCGTGATTGTATTTGTTTTCCCGAGGAAAAAGATCAGTGAAAATGTGCCCAAGAACTTTTCCGGTCGTTGAGTCCTTAATCTGAAACAATTTGACATCCGCGTGCCATATCGCAAACCCGAGTTGGCTGGCTTGACTTGTCACGTCTGAATAGGAAATTGAGAACAACTTTCCTGTTATGGTGAAAAGCCCTTCGAGCACCTTTTCCATCGGGAAATATTCGCTGACTTTTTGGGAATCAACTGCATACTTCTTTGCCAACAGATAATTTTTATAGAATCCGTAGTCCCACGGATTCAAAACAGCCTTTTTGTCCTTGGTGAACTGCCGTTTTGCATTTTGCAGCTCTTCAAAATCCAGTCCTGCTTTCTTCTTTACTGCCGGAAGCAATTGATCGTAAAACTTTTTGACAGTTTCGGAGTTCTTTGCCATTCGAACTTCTACTTCGTAGTCAACGGTGTTCTTGTATCCGAGAAGTAGGGACTTTTCGTCTCGAAGCTTTAGCATCTTTTCCAAAACTTCTACATTTTTTGGAGCGCGGCGGCGGTTGAGCCACTGCATTTTTCTTCGAGTCTCCTCTATAGAGCAATAATCCATGATTGCTCCGTAGGTTGGCCCATCAAGTCCTGCGAGGACTGTATTTCCAATTTTTGGGAAGCCACAACCGCGTGCAATCTGTTTCGGCGAACGATGCAAGATCATACAGTCTTCCCGAAGAGGCAGTC
>JANNJE010000349.1:0-4675 GCA_031405735.1 Armatimonadota bacterium
CTCTGATTGCAATGTCGATGGCGTTTGCGCTCTTTGTGCCAGCCTCGTGCAGTTGTATGTGTGCCATCGGTTGCATGCTCGGAACCTGTGGTTCAGAGCATGCTGGACTGCGTCATCACGAAAATGATACGTCTGCCATCGCTTGCTTTGATCACGAGGAGCAACCAAGCGGTGACCATCAAACAGATCATGGACCAAGTGAAGGTTCATCTCACGACGATAATTGCGGATGTCCTGCAATCGCTTCGTGCGATATCGTTGTGCCGACGACCGTTACAGCTAATCTGACCTCAGCTCCGGGTTTCGACACAATCGCCATTTTGCCGCAAAGTCTTGAAGTGGCATTTGCGCACCGTCACGCTCGTGAACCGGGGCATTTTGGCACTGACTCTGGCCCACCGGCATCCGGGCCCAACTACGTCTCTTTAGGGCGTGCTCCTCCTGTGCTCCTTGCGTAAACACCTGCCTGCCTAGCCGGCACGCGGGATTCGTCGTTGACGCAAGTCTCTATTCAAAAGCACAGGACAAATTAATGTTAAACACAATCATCGCCATCGCGGCGGTGGCACTTGGTCAAGGCTCGGCACTCAAATGCCCGGTCATGGGCAGCGCCGTCGCTACGAACTCGCCCGTCGTCGAGTACAACGGAGCCAAATACGCCTTTTGCTGCGGAGGCTGCGACGCCAACTTCGCCAAAGCCCCGGAAGCATTTCTAAAGACTCAGCGCACTGCGAAGAACACAGTCGGTGTGTTCCTCTTCGATCCGGTCAGCCGGTTGCGGCTAGATATTGACAAAGCCAAAGCCACCGCCGACTTCGACTCAATTCGGTATCCCTTCGTTAGTGAAGTTAACAAGTCTGCCTTCCTTGCGAATCCGAAGAAGTTTGCGTCAGCTCCTGCCAAAGAAGCACTCTATTGTCCCGTCGGCAAGGAAGCTGTGCCTACCTACTCGAAAGCGAGCGACTATGTCGATCATGACGGCGTGCGCTGGTACATGTGCTGCGCGGGTTGTGGCGGTCCGTTCGAAAAGGAGCCCGCCAAGTACCTAGTTGCGGGCATTGCGAAGCACATGCAGATTGCAAAGGCGATCAAACAGGAGAGCCCGCATCATGCCCAGCCTTCGGGGACCGAGCCCGTTGTGACGAAGGTCAAATTCGGCAAATTCGAAGCAGTCCTCCGCGTTCCCGAGGAAGGTCTCTTCGCTCAGGAAGAGGTGGATGTCGAGTTTCGGGTCGTCGATACTACAGCCAAGGATCCGGTAGAGGAAGGGTTTAAAGGCGTCGGCGCGATTGAAGCCACAGCTATCATGACCATGCCGAGCATGGCCGGAATGCCCGAAGCGAAGCCCGAAGTTCACCGCGAAGGTGTACCGGGCGACTACGGCATTGTACTCTTCTTTCCCCACGGCGGAGATTACATGGTCGCCCTGACGCTCGACATACCAGGGCAGGGCAAGCACAATATCGCGTTTTTGGTTGATGTAAAGGATGAGCGCCCAACAAGCGCGACGAAGCCCCAACCCTACCAATTGGAGGTTGTCGACTGGCCAACTCATGCAATGGCGGGAAGTTCCACGACCTTGAAGATGCATGTCGTCGACACGAAAACTGGCAAGGTCCAAAGCGCGTTCGACGAAGCGCACACTAAGTATTTCCACTTGCTCCTAGCAAGCAAAGACCTCAACTGGTTCCTTCACGAGCATCCGGAGATGGCGAAGGATGGCACTTGGTCTGTCCCAATCACCTTCCCAGCAGGTGGAGACTACTGGGTTTACGGCGACGTTGCGCCCAGCGGCAAAGGCTCGCGCGTCCTCATTGCAAGAGTTTCGGTGATGGGCGACAAGCCAACTTGGGACACCAAGCTGAACCTCACGAAGACCGCAGTTGACGGAGGACTCAAGGGCGAACTCATGACAAGAGACATCCAGGTCGGTCGAAAGACGACCTTGATGGTCAAGCTGACCGACGAGAAGTCCGGCCAAGCGGCTGGCGATACCGTCAAATGGCTTGGAGCAGCCGGACACATGATGATTTTCCACCAGGATGGTCAGACCGTGGTCCATAGCCACCCGGCCGAGGACGACGAAAACGAGGCCCAAGTCAAGCTAGGGATGGTCCACTTCACGGGCCGATTCCCTAAGCCTGGACTCTACAAGGTCTATGCCCAGTTCGATTGGCGTGGCTCGGTTCGGACCCTCGGATTCGCCATCGAGGTGAAGTAAGTGGCCGCCATCGGAACCGTTTTGCTCATCACAGCCGCGATTGGCCTTTACGCTTGGCTGATTTTGCGCCGACTTGGCGTAGGTCAGCCGGGCGGCAAACCCGACTGCGGCTGCGGGTCCGGAAAAGCATGCAATTCCAGGAAGGTGAACCTATGAACACTAGATATTTCCAGACATTCGCTGTTGCCACTGTCCTCGGGTTCGCCATCGCTGGCTGCTCGACCAAGACCGACACCTCACAGACGGAGAACCAAACAACCATGACAACCACATCCTCAGACGGGATTCAGAGAGCCACGATCACCATCGATGGCGGGAAGTACAACCCGAGCGTCGTAACTGTCGAAAAGGGCAAGCCCGTCGAACTCACATTCAAAGGCGGCCAAGAACTTGGCTGCGGAGGCACGGTTGTCTTCAAATCCCTCAGCCAATCGAAGGAGGTCGAATCCGGCAAGTCCGTGAAGTTCGCCTTCACTCCAGACCAAACTGGTGAGATCTTTTTCACCTGCGGCATGGGCATGTACGACGGCAAAGTTGTCGTCAAGTGACCCTTAAGGAAACAGAACTATGAACATCTTTGACGCTATCTCGAAATCTCTGGCCCTATTCGCCGTTATCGGCGCGCTGGGCCTTGCGCCGATCGCTTCCGCTCATGAAGGCGATTGCCCATACTGCAAGCTGAAGCTCATCCAGAACACGAAGGAGCAAGACAATGAAGTCGTCCTGAAGACCGGCAACAAGCGCATCGAATATCGGTGCATGTATTGCGTTATCAAGGATCAGGGTCGCTACAAGGGCGATCTGGTCGTTTACGCGCCCAGTGAGAAAGTGGGAGAGCCTGTCGTCTTGAAGAGAATCGACGGAAAGTGGACCGCTCCCGAAGGTGCAGTCTTTCTGAACACCTTCAAGAAGCACGTGGACTGTTCTGCTCTGTCGCGAGCGTTCTCAAGCAAGGCTGCCTTCGACGCGTATGTTGCGAAGCATAAAGTCGAAGGCGCAAAGGCTCTTGCGTTTTCCGAGTTTGCAGAGGCGGTTACCAAGCCGGCCAAGTGAGAATTATGAGAATCTCCACCCTATTCTGCATGGCGACCCTGGCCACTTTCGGCTTAGCGCAAGATCATTCCGGCCACGACATGGCCGGGATGAAAAAGCAGACCGAACTCCCAACCGTGCCCAAGGATATGCCGGGGTGGCTAGACTCGCCAGGAGCTGACCACCTCTTTTACAAAACCGCCCCGTATAACTGGGCGATCAACCGCATTCCCAAGTTCGCCAAAGACATGTACGCGACGGGAGTCGGCCACGCGATGGCCTATGAAGCCCTTGTGCGTAACGAACAGGCGACGCTTGAAACCAAGACCTTCGACAAGATCAATTGGGTTCTGAAGCACCAGCCCCCGATACCGGTGGACGAAGGCGCAATTTCTCCAACGTTCCAGCGTAAATACGGCTATCTCGAAAAGGTATTCGACTGGGCGCACACGCTCCACTTCCAGACGATCGACGTCTTCGCTCATCCGGGCTGGACTGACGAGCAAAAGGAAAAAGAGATCGAACGGCTGTGGGCGTTCTATGAGGCTCAGCCCTACGCTATCACGGGGTTGCCCATGAACATGGATTACCTCGACAGCTTCTCTTACTCGATGAAGTTCCGCATGGACTACCCCAAGGTGAACGGCCTCTTTTGGGGCTACCACTGGCTGCAGACCGTGAACTACGACATGCTCTACCGGGTTCCCGTGAAGGACCAAGTGCCGCAGTATGAAGTGCTTTGGGCGAGATATCACGAGACCGAACTCTACAAGACTGACCGAGACTTCATGCCGATGGCGGCGGAAATGAGCCCGCGCTTCGCCAAGCGATTTCCTCAGGTAGCGAACGCGTTCGACAACCTCCACATGCTGCACGATAACGTGAACGACATCTTGGCTCAGCCCCAGCTGACCGATGCTCATAAGCAGGAACAAGTCAAGATTGCGATATATCGCGTTTTGGCAACTACCCATAAGGGTGAGTCACCAGGTGAAAATGAAGGCAAAGGAAACACTATGCACGATCACCGTCATCCGCCAAGCATGCCAGGTATGGGGTGGATGAAAGGGAGCGAGAACGACATCATGTGGATGTCGGGCATGGGTTGGATGGATATGAGCGCATGTTCCCACTGCTCGATCCCGATGCCCGAAGGCAACCCTTGGGGTGCCACCGTTTCCGCCGAGGGCTGGACGATGATGGTCCGCTGCCTCATGTGCGCTCGCGACATGGCTGGAGAAACGCCGGGCCGAGCGATCATCCGAGCCGCTACCGAGGACCCGAACCGTTTGCTCGTACTCATTTCCGATGATGAGGGCAACTGGACCACGAACATCGAGAGCGTCGTCTTCCTGGAGAAGTTCGGCGGGCATCCCGAGTGCTCGGGCTGGTCGCGTGCCTTCACATCCCGCGCGGCGTTCG
>JANNJE010000350.1:0-2379 GCA_031405735.1 Armatimonadota bacterium
AAGTCTGTAACTGGACTTTGCGATAAAGCAGTCAATACTCTGCAGGATAACCTTCCTGAGGACGAGAAGAAACGCTTACTTGGTGACGAGTTTATACGCGTGCAGAGGTGGCTTGAATTCGACGGAGAGCACATTGCCATCGTAAACGGAACTCGTCGGCAGATTTCCAGAATTCTTGTTGATGCTCATTTGAGAGTCCGTGAAGTCCACGTGCCCCCTACTTATTTGGCGCTATTCAATGTTTATTCCCAAACTTATGAGGCGGCAGTGGTCTTTGCCTTAATGCCAAATGGAGCCCTACTCGGCATTTCACTCACTCCAAATTCGTACCATCCCCATGTCGTGCACATAACGCCGGAGCAAAGGGCGAAACGTGTTATTCGGAATTTTGAATTGAAGTAAATGGCAAGCATGTCAGGGACCGGCTCGAAGAGTTCGTCCCTGATTCATTCTAGTCTGATCCCGGATGTTCTTCTCCGTCAGATAAGTGGATTATTACCGTTCCCACTCACCAATTCGTTTGGGCTTGTGAGGAGCCCTGTACACTCGCTCGAGGAACGCTTCCAATTCGATTGTGGAGGGGCATTGGAATAATGGTAGGAGCCACAATCCTTCGCGCCCCTTCCATTTCTCTTTGTTTCGAAATCGTCCGTTATCGAAGTCGCTCAAAATAACCCGACGCGGATTGTCTATAAGCGTTTCTCGTTCGACAATTCTTCGATCTTGTCCAATGAAAGGAATATTGAATAGGTCTCGAGCAAATTGTTCGCGCTCTGAGGTCGACATCATTTGCAATCTGCGAACCGTCCCCTCGGGCATATCGATGCAAATGACGTGCTCATATTCTCGGATAGGATCAAATTTTGGGAAATGAGTTTCTGCGTCCTCAATCAGAAACTGTATTTTGCGAATAATATCCTTTGGTTCGTTTTTTAGTGCAACATCGCTTGACGCATCCTTACATTCGATCAGTACTTTGTAATTGACACATGAGATATCGGGCGTTTTGTTTAACTTCGACTCTGGTTCAAACTTACAGCGAACCCCCTGTCTATTGAGCATGCAATAGCAATTCGCCTCGTAGACCGCGGACAAGAATTGTCCAAATCCTATTGATTTCGGCTCAAAGGAATCGCTCAATACCTCTTCCAGTTTGGGAATGTCCTCTTTTTTAACCTTGGGAAGCCTTTGCGCTACATGTTTTGCAACATCGCGTTGTAAGTCAACACCGAGGGTTCGACAACCCAGAGCCACGGAGTATAAGGCATGGATGATTGGGATCATACTAGCCTGAATTGGCTGATCGATAAATTCATGATCAGCCAAATCCAAGTTCCGCCACTCGCTACTAGTTGCCACCCAAGAGGCGGATTCCAATTCGGATGCCATTAATTCTTGGAATTCTGAAAGTAGCTTAAACGCTACATACGGCATTGAAAGTGGAAATCGCTTATTGGTCACGTCGCTCGATGGCGTGTTTCATCTATCACCCCAGCCTCAACCCCATCTCAGCCCATTGAGCGGCATCAATCTCGCTCGGAGCGTCCATCATCGGGTCGTAGCCGTTCCCCATCTTTGGAAAAGCGATGACCTCGCGGATGTTTTCCTCGTTCAGCAGAATCATCACGAGCCGATCAATCCCTGGCGCGAAGCCACCATGAGGAGGCGCGCCAAACGAAAACGCATCGAGCATATGCCCAAAACGACTGCGCTGGGTTTCCACATCAATGCCAAGCAGGCTGAAAACCCGCGATTGGATGTCGGCGCGGTGAATGCGAAGGCTGCCCGAAGCCCATTCGGTGCCGTTGCACACGATGTCGTAGCAATCGGCGCGAACCCTGCCCGGATCGCTTTCTAGATACTGCAAATCTTCGTCCTTTGGAGCTGCAAACGGATGGTGAGCCGGCGACCAGCGGTTCGCGTTTGCGTCCCATTCGACAAGCGGAAAATCGAGCACCCAAATGAAGTTCAGCTTTCTAGGATCGCGCAACCCGCAGCGGTTTCCTATCTCATTTCGCAGCCGAGCGAGGACGTTGTTGCCCACCATGTATTCATCGGCGATCATGCAAAGCAGGTCGTTTTCTTCCGCTGTAGCTTCGGTGAGAATCGCTTCCAGTTCATCTGGAGTAAAGAATTTGGCAATACTTCCGCGCACTTTTCGCCCGCTGGCCGATGTCGAAGCGCCTTCGCCATCTTGCACAGCCAGCCACGCCATGCCTTTCGCGCCGAACTCTTTGCAAAACTCTTCCAATTCTCCAATTTCTTTGCGCGACATCGAAGCCCCGCCTGGAAACCGGATTCCGCGAATCCTCGCGCCAGTTTCTACGGCATTTTTGAACACCGAAAATCCGCAATTTCGAACAGCATCGGTCACTTCCC
>JANNJE010000351.1:0-3431 GCA_031405735.1 Armatimonadota bacterium
CGCGCTTAAATGAAATAAGGCTGGGCTCCATTGTCTCGTAAATACAAACTAAAATTTGTTTTGCCAAACGACTCGATAGTCTTGCCAACTTGGGCTCGAATGGCATCGCCATACATCGCCTCAACTGACGATGAAACGACGACTTCGAGCTTTGGACAATCGGAAACAGTCACCTGAACATCCGCCCGAATGCCGTCGCCAAACTCGCCGCAGATTGTCGTCATTGCCAAGCCACCTGAATCCAAGATGCTCGCCATGTTCCATCGTTTTGTCCCCCTGATAAATAGTATGGGTGCATAGGAATTGGACTTCGACCTGGGATTCGTAAATCTATTTGCAGCGGCGATTTTCCACTCAAACAAAAAACGGAATTCGGGTTCAATCGAGGAAGCAAAAGCGTTTCTTCCTTTCGAACACCGTCAATTAGGCCAGTCGCGAATGAATACGGCCCCCATGAAACGGTGGCATAGTCTGTCCGCACAATTTCTTGCCCATGGTGTTCAACTGCGTGAGTGTGTGATGTGACTCGAATCTCAGTTTCCAGAGAAATTCGCATTTTCAATTCTCTTTGGTTTTCGATGACAAACGATTGCTCATTTGGATCAAATCGTGCATCGGGAGACAATTTCATGTTTGCCCAATATGGCTTTCGCAAACGAACTTTGCCAGAATTGCCCTTAACTTCTATTTCGCAATTTGTTTCGCCAGGTTCGCCAGATAGTGAGACACGAAGCCCGCCGTCCTCAAATGAGAACGGTGAGATTCCGTGCAAAACAATTTCATTATCCGAACGATGCATCATCAGAAGCGCCGCTTCTTCTAAAGCCATTGCACCGCTAGATTTGCAGCACGCCCAGTAGTACGTGTAGTTGCGGCGTCCATTTGGGAAGCTGAAATAAATCCATTCGATTGCATCGTTGCTGACAGCTCCTAGAATTGAATTGTATAGAGTCGTTTCCGCGTGATCAATATAGGATTGCTTGCCTGTGCACTCGTAGAGTTTTCGGCAAAGCTTGATCCACGTTGCCGCGGAGCAAGTTTCCACCATCCCATTTGGATCGAAAAATCCCTTCGGATTGAACACCTCTTTGTGCGTAGCAATCCCTCCCCATGGACCGCCTTGTGGCGTCAAATGAAATTCTGCAATGTTTGCGTGGATATGCTCTACTTGGCTTACCCAGCCAGGAATCCCCAGGTAGGTGGCCATTTCCACGATCCCGACCAAGCACCAGAGAATTTGGTAGATTTTTCCCGTTCCAATCGTGCTTGCGTCGTCTATTATCGGATCAAACGAAAGGAAATTGAGTCCATTCTTGTTTGCAGACTCCAATGCGTCCTTTGCGAAATCTGCATATCGAGGTTCGTTTTCTACTTTACTCAAACAAGCAAACGCCTCCAGAATGATCAGGCTGCTCAATCCGTCATGATTGCCCAATTTCAAAAGGGATTCTGGCGTCACACAACTTTGAATCAGATCAGCGATTCGACAAGCCATCTGAATCGTTTCAGGCTTTTCTAACGCACTTGCAACTTCGAGCAAACCTAAGATCATCCAAGCGTGAGTCCAGATATCCCAAGTGCGAACTGTACCTGCGTTAGCTGAGGTGAATCGGCATGCTGCGTCCAACGCATATGTTCCGAGATAACCAGATGGTTCTTGGCAATTCGAAAGCGTCGCCAGTACAGTTTCAAGATTCGTTCTCAAGTCCTGGTCGTTCGTTCGAGCATACGCTTGTGCAGCCGCCACAAGCCATTTGCCAACGTGCTCGCCATACCAATCGCCCGAGAAGGCATTCTCCTTTTGCTCCTGTGCAAAGATTTTCAGGGACTCCGAATCGGGATCAACGATAAACTTTTTTAAACGGTTTTCGAGGCTCGCATCCATAGCAATGCCCAGCGGACCATAAAGCCGCTGAGCGCGTACAGATCGAAGAATAGGAGTGGTCTTGATCATAGCGGAGAGATCGAAGGGGTTCCTGTTCCGAGGCATCCAGCCTCAACCACGAGAGCAAAGGCTCCAGATTCGAGAGGTGCATCGCCATCTGTAGCTTGCAATATAAGTTCGCCGTCAATAAACAGCCTAAGCTTTTGACCTTGTGCTTCAACGATGAATTCATAGTCTCGAAACGGCTCCCACGGAAATGCAACCTTTGCCAATACTTTGTGTCCGTCGCGAACCTTGTCTAAACGCACCTCGCCTTGGTCGCCAAATAGGAATGCGTAATATCTTTGCAGGCCCTGAACTCGAACAGCAAGTCCCGAAGAAGCTGCCATTCGAGGCGTCAAGCGACACTCAACACGGTAGTCTTTCCAAGTTCGAGAGCCTTGAATCAATAATCCTGTCCCGGAGTTTTGTGCGAGATACTCGTATCGGTCGCGTGCAAATGCGAAACGGTGGATGGCTTTCGCCCAAGCACGTGCCCACATGGTTCCATCTACGGGTGGAAAGGAAGTTCTTGGAACTCCGCCCCAGTCTAGCCAATGGAGTTGTATAGTGCCAGTATCCATTTCGATCCCAATTTCGTGAATGGGATATCCGCCAATCTCTGGAATTTTCCATTCCAGTTCAATTTCTGATCCCTTAATCGTTGAAATTTCAGGACCATAATGACGGATGCTCCCATCTTCGGGACCGTAATGGCCGATGAAAATCCTTCCTACATTGGAGTCCATTAGTCCCGTCAAATTGGCTTTGACTATGTGTTCAGGATACAGTGTCGGGCACGCAACAAGTACATAGCCAGTGACCATGTCTTTAGTATCTGGCGGAATAAACGTTGGTGTAGAACAAGCAAAAGGTGCACCTGTCACGCTCTTATGAGCAATTTCAAGTGCTCCATAGCCCTCCTTGCAGTAACAATGACTTACATTCCCATTTTCGTTTACCGCATGCCAACCTTGTACGCTTCCTGGAAGCTCAAAATGAAAACGATGTCCATATCCAGGATCAATGGGATCCATGCCTCGCATGAGCCGAGCCGCATTCGCGATCCAGATGGATTCTGTTGCTGCATCCGTTATTGAGCTGCCGCCATCAGCCGATGGCAGGTAGAGCCGGTCGGCGACAGGACCTCTCCAATCTTGGTTGTTTAGTCCGGTAAGACCGTTTCGAACCCCCAAAATGGTGCCGAGATTTCCAGAATTGCAATCGGTGTCCCATCCGCAGGTGTTGATGATTTTCAACGATTCGTCGAAATCGCCATTTCCATGCAACAGGCTGAGAATGATGAGTCCGTGATTTGGAATGATGTGGCATTGACCCTTAAATTTGTGATACCCATAGTTTTCTTCCAATCGAGCACGATTGACTCGCCAATCGGACTCAGACTGGTGCCAATTTCGTAAGTCTTCGCAAAGCCTTTGAATGGTGCTGTTTCCCGGAATTTGCTGCAAGGCAACGTCAATGAGCTTTTGAATGTCGGATTCTACAA
>JANNJE010000352.1:0-4766 GCA_031405735.1 Armatimonadota bacterium
CGAAACCTGCAGCGCTTCAACATGGGCCACCCGGCCACGTGGTGCCTTTGGCTGATCGAGCCTTGCTACCATCACCCTGAGCCTTACGTCACCTTCCAGGCCGATCCCGTTAAAGGCGGCTACCGCGCAGCCATCGTCCTGTCGAAGCCTTACTTCACGTATAAGCCCAACGACCTCTCCTACATCCTGGATGACGTGAAGAGGCAATGGCGCTAGGCATCGCCGGGAGGGATTCGAAGTCCATATCTTCACCGGTGGACTGACGCGTCCAAAACGTGTTGCCGCTATTCCCAGCGTTCGGGGTCGCGGGAGGCCAGCTCTGAGCAGAGCTTCGCCATGTCCCAATCCAGTTTTGCTCGTCGCACCACGTCAGTCGATTCCTGCGCCCGTGCAATGGCATCGTTCATCTTATCGAGCATTTCCTTGGGGAGCGTGGCGCGCCCCGCCGCGGTCTCGCCCCAAACCGCAAGTTCTTTGTGGAGGCGTCGGCGGGTGGGCTTGTCCATTTCCGCCCAAGATTCTTCCGTCGGCGGCCAGACCATGAGCGCGGGCGGATACGCGCCTGACTTGTAAATGTGGTCATGGTCGTCGCCCGCATAGTTCGAGGGCCAGCTCGGATCGCCGAGGTTCTGCCACGCTCCTTCTTCACGGAGTTTGTGCTTCAGCCGGTGCGCGATACCGCCGATGTGGAACCCAAGCGCCTTGACGTTTTGTTCCAAGTGCTCGTCGGTCGGCACATAAGTGCCGTCTTCCTGCATCCCCGTCTCCGCCGCGTCCGGAGCACCCGCGTTTTGCCGCTCGCCCTGGAGCTTCAGGACGTATTGCAGCGCATCCCACAGGTGCGGCACCTGTTTGTCGTCCGGCATGAGCGGGACCGCCTCGGGGTGCCTCAGGGCAAACGGCATATCGTCCACTTTCACTATTATAGAAGAATCAAGTCTGAATCGAGGAACCTGCCGTTGGGGAATGGAGCGACGTGATCTCGGTCACCGCGCAGGCGTAAGCTTATTTGACAAACAATCTCCCTCCTTCGGGCGGGGGATTCCAGGCCATTTTGTTGATGCCAACAAAATGGTCTGGTTTTGTTCATTAAAGGGAGGATATTTTGCCAAACCTGCAGAATAGTACGGCATCGTGACCAAAATTGAGCCTGCATTTAGCAAGGCAATGGCTGATGTGATCGTGCAGCTCAAAAACACGCTTCCCTATTCTTTTAAGGAAGCTACCGATCTTGCCATGAGTCCAAAGCAGCGTTGGACAGCGTTTGATAAGCTGTTCGATCAAATCGTGCTTGGCTTAAGAGAAAAGGGATATGAACTAAATGATGTTCACGGACCTGAAGCTACCCCAGAATCCGAGCAGCGCATTCGCCAGCTAGCGGCTCTTGCCCTAATGTCAATTGCTTGGGGCGGCGGCGGCGTGGATGTTATGAATGATGCTCTCTGGCAGGTCGAAGTTCTTGCTCCCACCTTGCCCAATCCAGAAACGGGCATGCCGCAAATGGGCTGTAAAGATCAAGCCTTGCTGCATTGGCTCACCGAAGGATGCCGAGAAGAGTTTCCAAACGAATGGAGAGATTTTTTCATGTACGGCACAGTCAGTATTCCTCGGCGGAAGCAGTGCTTCGCGGCGATGTACAACACGGTCTTTCGTGTCTGGGAAGAAGAATCTCTATTCCCGCGCACCCTTCCAGAGCTAGAAAAGCAAAAGCTGGTCATGCAATCGGTGATGTCCTGGGTGCCAAGAGATCAATGGGACGAAACCCATCTGGAAATGCTGTACGAAGAGCTGCTTCCTGTAGAGATTTGGGATATCCCAACGCCACCGAAGTAGGGCTCCGCTAAGCGCAAAAGCTTCTTGCGTAGCCCGAAGACGGCAAACGGCAGATAGGATCAAAGCACATCCGGGCTACACCGAAGCCATCGGCCAAGATTGCCGGATCATCGCTCCGGCTGGCGGCGCACCCGCAACTCAGCCCGTTTTGGAAGCCGTTGCAGAAACTGGCTTTGCTGTTCGGCTGACATTTACGATGCAAGGGCACGATCAGATCGAAATCCAGTCGCAAGTTGGGCTAGGCATAGATTGGGTGGTGATCGCTTTCGACACCAACAGCCCGTATCTTGACGCACGAGCGCCTGAGGTTCCAAACTTGCCCGAGGGAAGACGGTATCGTGCAAGATTCAGAGACAACGACGTTCCATTTGGAACATGGAGCGACACCGTGAGCGTAACCGCTCAGGCGTAGTCAATGGAAACACAAGATAGTGAATAATAAGACCCTCGACCCTTCGCTACGCTGTGAGAGTCGAGGGATCAAAACTTGGAGCGACACCGTGAGCGTGACCGCTCAGGCGTAATGAGCGAAAACGTAACGTAGGATTCCGCCCTCAACCCAATCTTCACTGGGTTGAGGGTGCAAAGAAGACCATGAAGAAATTACCAAATATCACCCCTCAAGCTGAATCTGCAGCTACACGCAAACCCCGATCGCCATCGGTTCCTGGCGGGAATCCAAGATTTCCGTACACGACAACTCCTGGCGCATTAAAAAAGTACTTGACGTTGGCCCCTACGAAACCATTACCTTCGAAGGTTGACATGGCTCTCCTCAAGTCATGGGGCATTTCTAGCAATGATGCATACACTATTATTCGCGTTCTAACAAGCATTGGCTTACTAGATGGAGTAGTGCCGAATACGAATTACAAGCAGTATATGAGCGAGGGAACTCCATCTCAAGTTCTCGGAGTCTTGATTAAGTCGACGTATGCTGACCTCTTTCAGGCGGACCACAATCCAAATAAGGACGATGCTACCGTCAAATTGCTTTTCAATGTACACGGCGGTACGTCTGCTGAAGGGACGTTGAAGCCGATGCGTCAAACTTTTTCAACGCTTTGTGAATTTGCGGATTTCGGTGCTGCTGGGTCCTCCCCACAGCCGCAGAGGGAAATCCCGGAGATTCACTTGCAGAGTCCGGCTCCGCGTCCGCATCAGGTGGACCAACCTTCCCATCCTTCCATTGCAATAAACATTCAGCTAACGTTACCGGCTGGGATGGATGAAGATGGATATGATAAGTTCTTTGCGTCGATGAAAAAGAACTTGTGGCCTGAGAAATAGTGGATCATAAGAGATTTTCAAAGATTGTGACCTCCGCAAAGCAGTTTGAAGGAGCGGCACATTCGGTCTTTTCCATGTACGAGGGATCAAAATCTCGTGTTATCTCGTTGCACGAGACGAAACAGACCTTAGCAGCTCTTTCAGTTGCTCAAGAGAAACTATTCACGGAAGCTCTTAACTGTACTAGGGAGAGTTATTTTCGGGCTGCGCACGTTCTCGCATGGGCGGCGTTTATGGACTTTCTTGAAGAAAAACTTGCTTCAGACGGCTTGGTGAAGTTCCATACTGCACGACCTAAATATGCGAAGCATTTGGCGTTGGAAGAGCTCCGAGATATCGTCAAGGATTATGAATTCGTTACAATTAGCAAAGAGTTGCTACTTATTACGAAGGCGAAGATGAAGACGATACATGGGCTCTTGTCCCAGCGCAATGAATGTGCCCACCCCGGCAGCTCCGAACCCACGATGAATGAGACTCTTGGCTATATTTCCAAGTTGTTGCGCTACATCAAGGAAATCCAACCAAAGACGCTTTGATTGAACACTTTGACGACGGGTGGCCCGGCCAAGCGGATGATCGTGCTGTTTGACCGGGTTTCTTTCGAGGCTTCACGGTTCCAACAGTTGCCAGGTTTTGAAATGGTTGTTTGCTTTGCGTGTCCAATCCGTTAGAATAGTGTTTGGCAGCCCGAATTTCGGGCGAAAGGAAAGAAATGATTCTCAGGACTTCTTGTTATTTCGAAAAAACTGTCGTGCGATTTCTCGCCGCTACATCCTTTGCTCTTGGCTTTGCCGTTTGCGCCAACGCCCAATGGACTGTAGTGAGCCTTCATCCCGCCGGTGCGGATTACTCACGAGCCTATGCCATTGACGACGGACAACAGGTGGGTGTTGCTGGCGTCGGTGGCAACCGTGCCTGCTTATGGACCGGCACCGCCGCATCCTGGGTTAATTTGCATCCTGGTGGAGCGCACTCTTATGGCTATGGCGCGGGTGGCTTTCAGCAAGCTGGCTCAGTCTATGTCGGCGACCATTATCGTGCGGCACTGTGGACTGGAACAGCTTCATCCGGAGTGGACCTAACACCGACATGGGGAATTTCTTCGTACTGTAGCGACGTGGACGGCAGTAATCAAGTGGGCTTTTCAACATTTAGCGGAACTGGTTATCTAGCTAGCTTATGGAGTGGAACCGCTGCTTCGTGGGTGGACTTGACGCCAGTTGGCTTTTCTTCAGCTTGGGCGCATGCGGTCGATGGAAACCATCAAGTTGGCGTAACCGATTTAGGCGGCAATTATCGCGCAAGCCTTTGGAGCGGAACTGCGGAATCATGGGTCGATTTGACCCCTCCCGGATCAGTACAATCGCAGGCCTTCGGAGTCGATGGCGAGCACCAGGTCGGATATGCCCTTGGACCGGGAGCACGCGCATGCCTTTGGACCGGAACGGCTGCTTCACTAATTGATTTGCACCCTTTTGGCACACAGTATTCCTATGCCCAAGCCGTTTTCGGCGAAAAGCAAGTTGGATTTGTGGTTGTTGGCGGCATCGACCACGCCAGCTTGTGGAGCGGTACAGCCGCATCTTGGGTCGACCTTCATGCTTTGTTCGCAACAGAATTCACCAGTTCAAGAGCCTATG
>JANNJE010000353.1:0-12718 GCA_031405735.1 Armatimonadota bacterium
CACGCCTGGATAGCTGAAAGAGTCGTTGATCGACTCGACGAGTGAATCCCATCGCGTGTCGAAGTGATACGTCGAGTCCGGCTAAATGGGCTAGTTTTTGTGCTAAACGCTATCACATTGCCTTTACTGAAAATCACCTGACCCAAAGCTGGAATGTTTAAGCCTTCGGCGTAACCATATCCCCAAATTGAACTAACAATGTTGCCGCTGTTATCCTTCTTTGTCCAATGAGGGTGCGGTTCTCCTAACATGCGTAGCACTTGCGATGCGGTCATCCCAACTTCGAGCTTTGAGTACGACTCGTTGAATTGGGCTCGATTAAGAGGTTTTTGATTTGTGATCAGGCACGCCAATACAATCGCCAACATAAGAATTAGTATACGATCATTGTTCGTTAAGTTCAATGGATTTGCACGATTTCTTTGCAGGGTTGCTTAGCAATTTCTCAACTGCCTGTTTCAGCATCGTGGGAGCCGGGCGTTAGCCGCGAAACCTAAAGACCTTAACACCTAATTCCCCAATCACCTAATGACCGTCTCCCATCTCAGGTACAATAGCTTTCGTTACGATCTTTCCAGCCTTGATATCGCCTTGTTACAGCATCCGTGCAGGTTCAGCCGATCTCTCAGACTCGAACCCGCAACAATCTAAAACAAGGAGGCCATAAATGGCTAACAAAACACTCTACGTAGGCAATTTGCCCTACTCTGCGACAGAATCGCAGCTCATCACTTCTTTCACCCAATACGGCGCAGCAAACGCACGCATCGTAGAAGGTCGAGGCTTCGGTTTCGTTGACGTTGACGGCGATCAATTGCAAGATGCAATCACCGCAATGAACGGAACTCAAATGGACGGTCGAACATTGACTGTCAACGAAGCACGCCCTCGCGAAGAGCGAAGCGGCGGCGGCGGTGGTGGCGGTGGCTACAACCGATCTGGTGGTGGCGGCGGCGGTGGCCGAGGCGACTACAACGACAAGCGACGCTATTAAGCGATAAGCACAATTAACGAAAACGGGCACCTAATCAGGTGCCCGATTTTTTGTAAATGACAAGCAGAACTACTTCTTTCTTGTAAATGTCGCGGGAGTGCCATCTTTGCCCGTCATGGTAAATGAATCATCGTTGACCCATTTGAATTTAGAAGTTCCCTCTTTGTTGATCTGTTCCTTCAGGCCGTCATTCATTGACTTCAACTGCGCATCAAACGCTGACTTCATTGCGTCAGGCATACCAGTAGCTGAGAATTTGACGTCTGTTGCGACAACTGTAATTGTCTCGCCTTCTTGCTTATAAGTTCCGGTAACGTCGCCATGCATCTTTATGGGATTGCCGCCAGGAATGTCTTGACTGAAATCCATAGTCATTTTGAGATTATCTGGTTCAGCAAAAATAAAGACCATTGAAGACCCAGGTGGCATATTTTTGATTCCAGATGCCGTCCACTCGCCCGTCAAAGACGGACCCGACTTGCCACAGCCTAATGCGAAAATTGCAATCGAAATTGCAAGAAGTGAAAATCTTTTCATTGTTTTTCTCTCTTTAGACAGAGCCTACTCTTTGGTTCTAATATCACCAACTAAAGAAAACGGCCCGTCTGCTATACGAAAAAAGGACGAATTGCATGGGAATTTAGCTTCGCTTGCCCGATGAAAGCAAGATTAGCTTTGCAAACCGTTCCCATAGGCGTAAAATGACGGATGGATGCGAAAAAATGAACATGTCCGCACTCAATAACTTTTTCAACTGGTCTGTTCGGTGCGGCAAGCTGTTTGGAATTCCAATTTCGCTACACATCACGCTTCTTTTCTTCATCTACCCTGTTGTCCGTTTCGCCCCCGCAATCGGAATCGTTTACGCGGCCGAGTTTATCATCGGCCTCGTACTGTCAATTCTTTTCCACGAACTCGGCCATGCCCTTGCGGCAAAGCGCTACAAACTCACTGGGCTCTCGATCATGCTTCATGGATTCGGCGGCTTCGCCGTTTCGCATGGATTTCGAAATGCGAAGCAGAATCTGGTGATCACTCTAGCAGGCCCGGCAGTGAATTTTGTGCTGGCGGCACTTGGATGCGGAGCAGCGTTTTTCATGGATTCCGCAAGTTTCAGCCGTGAAATCCAAATTCAATTTGCAATTGCCTACTTGCTTGGAATTACGAATTTCATGATGGGAGTTCTGAACCTGATTCCCTTGCTCCCATTCGATGGCGGACAGGCAACCGCTGCTCTTTTGAACTTCAAAATGCCCGAAATCAAAGCTATGCGCCTTGTTGCACATGTCGGTTTGATTTTGGGTCCCTTGGTTATCATCGCTGGCCTATGGAGATTCGGGGGATTAGTGGTCGTGTTCGGTCTGATTGGCGTGCTAACTTCGTACCGATATTTGGTGGATTCTGGCGGAGTCCGGTTCAAGGAGTTTTCCGAGGATCGAAAGGACAAAAAGGCTGTTCGGGCAGTTACGAAACGCGAAGAGGAACAAAAAACGATTTATGTTGACGAAGTTGTGGCTCGACAGATCAAGCGCGAAGAAGAAGAAAGACTGCGAAAGATGTTCGAGGATTGATTAGAAGCAAATTCGCAATCTCCCCTACCATAGCCCTCCCCAATGGCCCCGCTCATGGGAGAGGGAATAGTTCAGTCCCTTTGTCCCCAACCTCTCGGATATCCGTTTTTCCAATGAGTTGGAATCATTTGATTGTCAGGATCAGAGCCAACCGGGTTCAACGTGATCAACGAACCCACCATTGTTTCAGCAGAACCCACATGCATATTTGGTTTCATCTCGCCAACAAAGTGCTTCCCATAAGAAACAAGCTCAAAGCCGACAATTGTGCTTTTTGACCGATCCCATTTGGCATTTCCGAGCGAAGTTCCGCCATATCGCCCTTTGTTATATTGCGAATTCGCTGACAACGCGTACTCTGCGGTGAGTGCCAAAGTGACAATGTCTCCTTCCACTTTTTCAATTCGGCTCGTCAAACTGGCCTTTTGAATCTCGTTTGGCCGCCATGGCGAACAATCCACCATCAAGTGGCAGAGCGTGACCAACCTGTGCGCAAAGGGCGAAGAAACTGATACAGATTCACCTACAGCTATCCGATTAGGTACCAATGCTCGATATTCAGTTGGTTTGTACCAAAGGCGGTCAATCGAATAGTATTCGGGGCTTCGAACATCCATCGCAGTCATTCCCGAAAACGGATAGCTTCGTTTGACCACTCGCAAATCAAGCACTCCGACGGGTCTGGCAAATGATTCGCTTTCAAATCGCAATTTGTCTGTTGCAGAATTGGGCGTCCTTGCCAGAAGCCGCTCAAACTTAGATTGCGATTGGTATTCAGCGAGCGATTGTCGAAGACCTTGAAGAGTTCTTACAGGATCTGGTGCTGGCCAGCCGTACCTGAGGTTCCGAATCAATTTGCCGCTTGGCGTAACGGCAAAAATCCCCTGATGAATTCCAGTGCCTTCACTCTCAAAAACCTTTGCTAGCAAGCGATATTCCCAATTGTACTTATCGGGATGTTGCGAATATGCCACATCGTTAGCCGCTACTGCGACGAAATTTTTGGACACAATATCGAGAACTTGCGGATCGGACCAGACGAACTGTCTAGTCTTTACTCCGTTTTGTCAGCATCCGCCGCGCGGGTCGCCAAAGTAGATCCAAAGAATCATTGGTTTGTCCTGCTGGTTCGCCGCTACGGCTCCGTCGTAAACGCTGGACTTCCAATCAATTTGCTGAAATCCTAAATCTCGCTGCTTCAGCGAAATATGTTGCTTGATTAATTCGTAATTTTGGGGTGTCAAGCGGTCAGGTGCCGACTGTACGGCTATTGCCGAAATAAGTATCAGTTCTGCAATCATAAAGTTTGCCTCAGTTGCTTTGACGTGTACTAGACAAACAAAAGTTGTGGACATTTCACCGAAAAACTGTTGTTGCCAATGATCAGCCTAGGTATCGTTCAAATTATGGCAACCTTAAGTGACCAAGTTACACAAATCATCTATAAGCGCTACCCAGATTACGACAAGCTTCCCAATGGAGAGCGAGTTCTTCTCGCCATGTCGGTACTCGCAAACGACATCAATGTGGAAGAAGAGGGAGGCAACAATAAAGGCGTGAACGTGAAGGAAATCCTTGCTTCGACAAAGACGGCTGAGGGTGCGGCATGGTGTGCGGCAAGCATCGAATTCTGCTTTCAAATAGCAGGTGTCAAAATTGGCCCCAAACCGGGAGTCGCCGCCGCCTTCCTTCAATGGCGAAGCTGGGGCGAAGCATCTAGCCGCACCCGATCAAAGCCGGCTCGTGGACTCCTATGCGTCCGAGTAAAGCAGGTAACAAATAAAAAGGGCAAGAAAAGTCAGAATCGCCATATTGGAATCGTGGCAAGTATTGATGCCAAATCTGGCAATGTGATTTCTTATGAAGGCAATACTAGTTCCGGAGCTACTGGAAGCCAAAACGACGGCGGCGGACTGTATCGCCGAAGCAGAAAGCCCGATTACTGGACTGGCTACATCGAACTAGACGAACCTACCGATTAGTTCAAAAATTAGAAAAAGTTGCGATGCAAATAGAATATTGAAAGACCGCCAAGAGTCTACTGAAAAACTGTGTTAAGAACCTTTTTTGCAAATTCCTTAGTACTTAGCCTCAAAAACCTGACAAAAGCCGTCATAATTACTAGCAAGGCATGGTAGCCGGAAGATATTGTTACAATTGAATCTGCAACCACGCGAGGAGAAAGTTTCTTAATGAAAAAAGGTCTTGGTTTATTGATCGCTCTCTCAGCAGTCGTTATCGGCTTGTTGGGATGCGGTGGCGGAGGGAATGGCAACGCTGGAGCTGTTACTCGGCTTGTTATTGGATTCGTTTATGTGGAAGGAACCGCAGGTTCCGGAACCGGTAACGATGTAATCATCTCACCGAGCAACGTTCCGCCAACCGGATATGTAGTGCCAGATGCGACTGGTTCGGTTACGATTTCAGTAGCTGATGGAACGATTACTCGCGCTCCAGATTCTGAAGTTTTTAATATGTCTGACGGCAACGTAATCGCCGCAACAGTTAAACAGAACTCAGCACCGTTCAACATGACGGTAAGTGCTTCCGGGCTATTCTTGAACGGTGTGGCTAAATCGTTCGGCGGGGCGCAAAATGTATCGCTTGGTACAACTGCCAATAACGGTACAACGTTAGCATTGAACTTAAACAATGCCGGTATTTATACACCTGGCCCAACTGCCTCGATTCAACTTTGGTTGCGAAACCGACAGGGCAACCCTGGAACTTCAACCGAGATTTTCAAAGCTCCTGAAGCCGCTACTGGCGGCGAATGGATTGGTGGAAACACATACGATGTAAACGTTGCTTTCTTTGACGCAGATGGAACCGCAAAGAGCGGTATCACGCCATCCGTCGTCAGCGATGACGTAACGAGAGTCACATACGCAGCAAATCTACTAACAGCTGCAACTGCTCAAACAGCGGCAACGGTTACCCTGACAATTGGCGAAGCAGTCGGCGCGCCAGTTGAACTTACTTACGATGCAGATTACACGCAGGGAACTGTGTCATCCGTCTTTGTTTCGGGTTCAAACCCGACACTGACATGGCTCGAAGTCGGTGCCGTTGCCAACTTTGGCATGGGCGCAACTGTAAGAAACCAATTTTCCGCTCCTATGGCAGGAATAACGGTTGATTGGAGATGTACAGAAGCCGATAGCGGTGATACTGGCGTATTTGTGAATACTGGAGCCAACACTTGGAATACTCCATCTGCCGGTGCTGTTTTTAGCGGCGCATTCCTACCAACAGACGCTGCTGGTCTATCAGCAGCAATTATTAGTCCGCCGATATCGGTTGTTGGACCGCTAGGTGCTGGCGACAAACAACCTAAAGGCATCAACAACGTTCAAGCGTTTGTTGGCGCAGTTAACTCAAACACAATTGTTGTTACAATCGTTCGTCCGCTTAGTTCGGTCTCAATCGTAGGTCCAACTCGAGTAGATGTAGGAACTACAACAACAAGCAACGTGCTTCTTCCACAGAACATCCGCATAACAGGTGGAGTGGACGTAGACCTCGACCCTGTTGCAACTCCGGCTGGACCATTTACGTGGTCGGTCATCAATGTTGACAACAGCGCGACCCAAATTGGCGACTTCGGCGATTTGACAACTCAGTCAACGTCGGCTTCATCAATTAGTGGTTCGATTACAGGGTCTTCAATCCAATTGGCTGCTGGTGCAGTTGCAGGAACTGTAACGGTTCAAGTAACGGGTGCAAATGGCCCGCTTCCGGTGCCTTCAAATATGCTCACAATTGGCATATTCGTCAATCCATCGAAGCTAATCTATCGCTTGGATGACAGCAACCCAGCGCAGGTCGTGAATGGAGCAGGAGCTTTTGCCGGAACAAACGGTACTTTGTTCAACTTCACAACACGGTTCTTGGATAGCGCGGGCCACGAGATTCCGCTTGGCGAGCTAAGTTTGACCAATAAACTTGGTTCAACCGACTCGCTATCAGGCGCGAACATCGTGTTCGGCGCACTTCCGGTCAGAACATTTGGACTCACTTTAGGATCTGCAGATGGAACTACAACCATAACGTTTAGCGGTAACTGGTTTGGTTCATTGGGCGGCGGCGGATCGTTCAACATCAACCGAACAACAACTCTCGACGTACCTTAAACAAAGGCGCATCGAGAGGTCAGAAGCCCGGTGGAAATTTCCATCGGGCTTTTTTTGTTTGAAGTTGCGAAGATTTCCGCCTCGTTTAGCGTAAAGTAAGAGCATCGGGACGAAAGCAACAAAGGGGAAATTTCAAAATGTCTGATTTAGTTTCACGGCGAAGGGTCCTAGCAACGGGATCCGCAGTACTCATGAGCGGCTCAGCCGCTATTGCATTTGCAGGGCAGGCGACGCAAGCTGGCCCAACGGAAGCCGATTTCAAAAGAGACTATGATCCGCCCGGATTCAGTCCAAAATGGCGAAACAAGCAACTGAACCGTACAATGGTTTCGGACTTTGTGATTTTCGCCCATTCCGATTTAGAGATGGTAAAAAAACTGCTGGAACGCGAACCAGGTTTGTTGAATGGAACGATGGATTGGGGGAACGGCGATTGGGAATGCGGGCTCGGCGGAGCCTCTCACATGGGAAGGCACGACATCGTTGAATTCTTACTGGAAAAGGGTGCCCGAATTGACATCTTTTGCGCAGCAATGATGGGGCAGCTAGAAGTTGTGAAGTCCTTCCTGGCTCTTCAGCCTAACTTGATTGACGCGAAAGGGCCGCATGGTTTCACACTTCATTTTCATGCTCAGGTTGGACAAAAGCGATCTGAAAAAGTGCTGGAGCACCTTCAATCTATCAAGAAGATCGAACTGAAGCCGATACCGTGGTTAAAGCCACCGATGTAGTGTCCGAATGCGTCCGTATTTAATTACTCGGAATTGTTCGGTTTCGTTCAGAAACGCTTGTTTCAAACCCGAACAAATCCGAACAAACCCACGCTAATCCGAACTAGTTTGCAATTCGAATATCAACCTGATCAATTCTTACGGTCCAACCGTCCACATCTGAAATGTCTGCGGTTGGAACATCCGTGATCCGATATCGAATCAGGTCGTCGGAATCGCGAACAAAGCGACTTAAATCGCCTGATGCAACACCTATTCTTCGAGTGTCAATCATCGTGGACATTCCTCCGCCAACTAGCACCCAAGTTGATGCGTTGAAATCGAACATCTGAGGCATCTCGACTAGATCGTTTCGGCTGGAACCGGTCTCCGTCACGAACTTCAGACTTGCTGGGTTCAGAAACGGGGAAGTTGTAGCAAATTCAACTTGGCTGTTCGCTTCAAATTCGTCGCAGAGAACATAAAATGGGATGTTATCGCTAAAAAACAGGCTCGCCAAGTCGCCTCCAAAGTGAAGTCCTTGTTGCACCGTATAATTGGCAGGCGCAAGGTGAGTTGCCTGGACACTTTGCACGACATTGTCAATCCCGATTACAGTTCCCCAGCCCGTATCGCTAAAGATTCTTACTCGAATCTTGAAGTCAGTAACGTCTGCAAGAATGCTCGCGAAATCACCGCTCGTAACGGTCCATGACGTTGGCCGAATCGGAATATGAAAACGCGTCCAGGGCAACAAAGTGTTGGGATTCGCAGCCGTCCATCTCATCGAACCGCCGGGTCCGCTCGCAACAACTTCGAATGGATTAGGGCCTGGCTCGATTCCTAAGACAGAAAAATCGAAATCAATGGCACCGTCGCCGCTCATGTCTCGCCAATCGCCCCGAAACGGAGGTGGCGAAAGGACGAATGTTGAACCGCATGGCTCTATCCATTTCATCCAACCATCGGGATTACCTCCTAGCTCCTGCCAGGAATATCCGTGATTTCAGGTATCGCCTACCCAGCCTTCGACGCTTGAGTTGAAATACGAAGCTGCACGAATCTGGCAAAAGGCCGAAGCCGAGAGCCCAGCTAACAGAACAATTCCAATAAACCCTTTCATTACAATCCAAAAACGTCTGAAATTGACGCTCCTCGATTATCTTATCATGTTTCATGGCAGAAAGTGCCTTCAATTCCCAAAATCCTAGTAATGAATCTGACAGCCTTGAGCATTTATTTTGCATGATTACAAAAGTACAATCAAGTCTCAATGATGACCTCCATTGACCTTCTCATCCTAGAATCAGACCTCGCCTTCCACGAAATGCTTGCTGCCATTGAAGGCGTGAGCGAAGGGCTTGCATGGGCCACGATGCCTGGAGCAAATCCTGAAGCCGAATACTTGCACACCGATGGCTCGATTCAAGGCATTGTGCTACATGTTGCGAGCTGCAAAATCATGTACGGCAGCATCGCCTTTCGTGACACAGAAGTCCGCTGGCGCGATTGCGCGGATCATATTGCGAGCTTTGAACCAGGCTGGAATAGCGCAATTCAGCATTTGCACGAGTCGCACGAATACTTTATGGGAACCTGGTCGCACTTGAGGGATACTGACTTAGAAATCTCGGTGCCGCATTTCAGCGGAGAGCTTTGGCCAATTTGGAAGATTATCCGGATGATGACCCATCACGACTCGTACCACGCTGGGCAGGTTGCGATTCTGCGATATGCATTGAACGAGTGTGCCACTCCGCCGCCATCGTACGCCGAAGACATTCGGAAATATTGTGCCGAATTGGGGAGTTGGTAGCTTGTAGGAACGTTTTCATGTTGTTGGCAAGTGGTCGGCAAGGGGACGACAGGTTGTCCGCTGTTGGCAGATGGCGGTAAGCAGTTTGCAGTTAGCAGATAGTTGGCATGTTGTTTGCAAGTAGCCGGCATGTAGCTGACCCATAGATAGCAAATGGCTAGACGCCTATTCCAAGGCTCGGCGACCGCCAACTGTTTACCGCCAACTGTTTACCGCCAACCGCAAACCGCTAACATCAAAAGCTGCAAATCTCGTAGAATCTCAACAATGAAAGTTTCCAACACGCCCGATTTTGAAGTCACCGATACGTCTTGTAAAGAAATAACCGGAAAGACATTTCCTGAATGGTTCGCTTTTTTGGACAGCGTTGACGGGTTGAAAATTGGGCGACGTGAATCATGTCACCACATTTATGGCCAATTTGCCCACGTCTGGTGGCCGACAACGATCTACGTCGAATACGAAAAGCATAAAGGAATTGTAAAGAAGGACGGCTTGCAAGAGGGTTACTCAATCTGCGTAACTAAGACAATTTCGGCTCCAGTTGAAAGGACTTATTCTGTTTGGACCGACTCCGCAAAGTTCACTGAAATGTTCGGCGACAATGGCAAGCAGAAGGCAAATGATGGTGGAACTCTAAGCTGCGATGGCGGTTGCAAAGGCACTTTCCTTCGAGTTCGTCCAAACAAAGACCTTCGGTTCACTTGGGAACATCCCGGATGTACCGCTCCAATGACCGTTGACGTGATGTTTCAAGATGCGAAGGGCAAGACACTAATGAACGTCATGACCTCTCGGATTCAAACCCGAGGCGAGGCTGATGGCTTGCGAAATGCTTGGACAGACGCTTTGAATCGGCTGAAGGCATTGGCGGAAGCGTAAATTTGGTAACTAGTTATTCGTTATTAGTTATTGGTTGTTAGTTATTGGTTGTCGGATGTTGGATGTCGGTTGTCGTTCGCCTTTCCGGCAATCCAAAATCCGAAATCGCAATCCAAAACCTCAAAACCTTAAAACCTTACAACCTTACAACCCTAAACCCCATCCCCTACCTATACTCAACATACCGATGCATCGCTGGATAGGAATCATGAGAAATTCGCTCTTTCACGCTTCCCGTGATTCTGTATGTAATCACCTCAAACGCCTTCTTTCCAGAATTTCGGAGCCTACCGGTTGAGCCAACTGACGCCAAAACCAATTCGCTTGGATTCTGCTGATCCACAATGTGTGTCTCGATTTGCGGCTTGGGTCCGGTTCGCTTTTCTGCGAAAAAACCAGCTTCCAGTCGAGAATGACTCCAGTTTCCTCTGAGTTCAACCGCATAAGAAAATGGATTCCGAATCACAAGGTCAATGTACGGATATGCCACGGCGGCATCTCGGCCTGGCGGTGCATATAGCGGTGCAAATCTGTGCCGCCCGCGTTTTACAATCTCTAATCCGGAAAGCAATGCCGCATTGTAAACAGTTGTCGAGGTCTGGCAAACTCCGCCGCCCCAACCGTCCAATAGGGTTCCGTTGTAGCTAACTGGAGCTTTACGGTAGCCCGCGTCAATCGTGTATGTGCCGACAACTTTATTGAAGGATATCGTTTCACCAGGGGCGATCTTGACTTTCCTCAATTTCGACATCGAGAGGATTGCGTTGTGCGCTTGGTTCTTTGTTCTGCCCTTTAAGTATGTTGAAAAGTCTCCGAGGCATACTTCTCTTGGCCCCTGCGCCATGAGCAGCACACCACCGAATAGCAATGAGATTCCCGCAGCTATTGCTGGGAGCCTCATTTCTTCTCCACGTTCAAATAGGTTTCAGCCGAAGATGCTCGAGAATCGGGGTCGTACATATTGGAAACAACCGCTGGCATCGCATGTCCAATTCCTGGATTTTCGGCTCTCATAACATAAGTGAGCATGTGCTTTCCGGGCGGAAGAGAAGTAATGAAGAACGCAGCGCGGTCATCCCTAACGACCGTTTGCGCCCACCACCAACCCCAATCGTCATAGCTTTCCAAATCGCCTCGATCGTTGATGCGGCAGTTGCTTGGAATCGGGTCCTCTACCATGACGAATTGCCGATAGTTCTTGTTCTCAATGGTTAGAACGACTTTCACCATTTGCCCCGATTCTGCGTCGTTGATTGAGGATTCACCCTCCGAAAGGGTCAGTTGGCCGTTCTCGAGCTTCGTCGTTCCAAGCTTGTAATACTGCCTCTCCACTTTCAAATCGTCCTTCAAAAGAAGGGCGCCGAGACTCTCTTGCTTAACGTATTGTCTCAGATCGGTTGCGTAGTAGCCTGTTCCGGTGGAACTCGTTATCGTAACTTCGTTCGCCCCCTGTTTCAGTTTCGATATCGGAATTTCCACCAATTGATCGGGCTCAAAAAGAGTGGCTGGATTGAAGTTGAAAGTTCTCACACTTTCGCCGTTGACTGAAACGGTCATTTGCCCCGACGTTCCCATTTCCCGAGTGCGTTCTAGATAGCCTGTTAGAGCAATAAGCGCTGCCGAAGTGTCGCGTGTGCTCCACCAGCCATTACCTCGCTTCTTCTTCAACAAGTAGCGGCTGATTTTTGCAATAGTAGGATCGTCTGGTGCAAATCTGAGGTAGGCGAGCATGGCGCGGGATGTATCTTCGACCCCACAATTCTCATTCCAATGGACAAGTCCTTGCGATTCAATTGCAAGGGACTTCAATTTGGAAAACCATTGATGAGCGCTCGCATCATCGCCTCGCAAACTATGTGCAAGCGCGAGACTTGCTATCGCTCCAATTTGGTCGTCTTCGGGTTCAAGTCCGTCAAAGGCGTCGGTTTTCCCTTTTAATTTTCCAAATCGGACCAATCCGTACACGTGTTGAATTCTTGCCGCAATCGCCTCCTTTCGAATATGAGACGTGTACTGCAAAGTCTCAGAATGCAAGTCCTTAATCTTGGCTTCCCATTGTGCGCTCACGTGCTTTTTTATCTGTTCCTCACAATATCTGAGGGCATTGTCAATCATATACTGATTCACTTCAAACCCGGAATCTCTTGCAATCGCCAGTCCCTCCAAAACGTAGCCAGTCATGAATTCGTCGGTGTCGTCGTATTCCCACCAGCCCCAACCGCCGCCGCTATGCTGCATCTTCTTCAATCTAGCCAATCCTTCAGCCACCATTTCGGGTATTTCCGCCGATCTAGTTGGCCTTGGCAGACCAGCTTTAGCTACCGCTTGCGAAACAATTACCGTTGGCAAGAACCGGCTCATCGTTTGCTCGACGCAGCCGTAGGGATAGTCAACCAGTTCATCGAGCGAACTCACCAAATTTCCCGCCAGAGTTGGCGTAATCGTCAATCTCAAGCGCCCGGAATTCTGGTCGGCATTGTCCCTGACGATGAACTTCAAGCGCGTCTCTTTGCCGATCGTCCCAGCTGTTGATTCGGCATAAAGCCTGCCATGAGGCTGGACTGGGATTCGCAATTCGACTCCGTCGTTGATGTTCGCGTCAATCCAAGTTT
>JANNJE010000354.1:0-2707 GCA_031405735.1 Armatimonadota bacterium
GCAATATCTGATGCTTGAGTGCAAAATCACCTGGTGCTAGCTCAAGTACAGATGGATCTGGCTTCTCAGCTTCTAAATCCACGTATCGCAAACCGAGCCGCGAGACTAGCTCTTTAACCGCGTCGCTTGCACCAGAAGGCAGGGTACTACTCATAAGTTATCGTAAGAAGCGAGGTTAGCCCTCGGCAACCTGTAAAGACGACCGAAATTCCCAATTGTTTGGTGCCGCATCCCAAGAATTAGGAATTTCCGATGAATTTTGAATACCAGCTAGAAATCTCGCTAGATTCTACGATTATTTTCGTGATTTCAACAGCATTTTATGAATGTCTGTTGGATACTGTTATTGAAAACTAAGATGCGATATTTTCTTCTCGGGTTATTTGCCTGCCTTTGTTCGTCGGCGTTTGCCGACTTGCGCTATTCCTTATCGGTTGACGTACCTGGCCAATCCGTTCGCGTTAGTCTCGAACTTGAAGCAAAGTCCGGTGCGAATGACTTTTCCATTCCAGCCTGGTGCCCAGGCTTCTATACAATCAAGAATTACCAAACCAAGATTTCAGACTTTCGAGTCCGGCGAGAAGGAGGAGTAGAGATTGCAGTCGCAAAGAATGGTGACCGAACTTGGCGAGCTGTACTTGCAAAAGCAGAAACCATAACCATTTCCTACAGGGTGCTTGGCGACGATGGCGGCTTGGGATTCTTTGGAACGCAAATTGACGGAAAGCATGCTTTTGTGAACGGGCCAAGCGCTTTCGTCTATCCCGACCAAAGAACTACCGAAAAGTGCACGCTAAAGATCACAACTCCGACCGGTTGGGAAGTGGCTACGGCGATGCCCGTTTCTCCAAATGGTGGATATTCGACGGGCAATTATGATGAACTGATTGACCACCCGATCCAACTCGGACAAATGTCTCGAAAGAGCTTCACGGTTTCGAACATTCCATTTGAAGTTGTAGTTGCTTCGCCAACCGGCCGTTACCCAAATATGGACACGCTTGCTGCGAGCCTGGCTCTAACAAGTCGGCCCGCCATTCAAATGTTTGGAAGCGCGCCATTTAAGAAGTACATGTATATCATTCATCTGGCAATTGGCGATTTTGCTGGTGGCTTAGAACATAGAGCGAGTAACGTCATTGCAACTCAATTTGAAAACCCTCTAGAACTAGGAACCCTTGCGAGCCATGAATATTTCCATGCCTGGAATGTGAAACAAATTCGCCCAAAAATGCTCGGTCCTTTTGACTACAGCAAGCAAGTTCGAACAAGAAACCTCTGGTTTTCTGAAGGTGTCACTGATTATTACGCCCACATGCACTACTATTCCTCTGGTCAAATGGCGGAGAACGATCTGTTAAGTTCGCTTGGCTATCAAATTGACGAACTTCAAACGAGTCGAACTAGAAGAACCAAAACTCTTGAAGATGCGTGCTGGAGTACATGGGAATCCGGCGGCTTTGGTTTTGGCGACCTCAGCTACTACACGAAGGGATTGCTTTGCGGCTTGTTGCTTGATGCTGCAATTCTAGAAGCGACAAACGGGGAAAGCTCGCTCGACGATGTAATGAAAATGCTTTACGCCAATCATGCTTTGCCCAAGCCTGGATTTGAGGAAGACGATATTCGGCAAGCTGTGAATTATATCGCTGGCAAAGATTTGACTGCGCTTTACAATTCCTTAGTTCGATCAACCGATGAACTTCCGTACGATAGACTCCGAAGTATTGGGCTTGAGGTGCTGCCTCAAAATTCTATCGTAGAAGATTTCGGGTTTGACGTAGATCGGCAGGCTACTGTTTGCGAAGTTCGCCCGGAGATTTCGGCGATGGGCTTGCTTGAAGGCGACAAGATTGCTGAGCTTGATGGGAAACCGTTCGACAATCAGTCTTGGCGGGACAATGCATCTCCGGCCTATTCAGCTCGAATTCTAAGAAACGGCTTACCTTTAAGTCTAAATCTGAGAAAGATTGCTGTTCCTTCGCCGATGTATCGGGTTCGGAAAGTGGCAGACCCGACGGAGAGGGTGAAGATGCTGTATTCGAAGTGGCTGGATCGGTTAGGAAACTAAGATTAGAGCGCAGGCGTCCCGCCCAGTGAGAAGCTACTCGTGCATCGGTACAATCAGTCGGCGTAGCGCACTTTCAAACTGTTTCGCAAACTCATCCAAATCAACAGAAACTGGAACCACTGGAGCCGGAATCTCATATACAAGGCAAGGATCAACTTGGGGCTCACATATCGGAATGCTCGCCTGAACCAGAACGGCTTCCCTAGTCAAAAGCATGGCTACTCCGCACACTTTACGCAAAGATTTTTGGTCAACTACGTCATTTGCCGAGACGTTTGCAAAGCAATCCGCGCTCTTTGGGCCCATTGCATGCCCTTTCATTTCCTCACCCAGAACTGCATCAATGCCGCACGATCTTAGTGCTGAGATTATCGGGGCTACGGCAATCCGATAGACGCGGCGAACGCTTCGAGAAAACAAAGCTAAGTCCTCTTCGCCAGATGCAATAAATGACAATGATATTGCGAGCCCGATGGTTATGTCGTGGCCATGAAGAACGGCTCGACCACCAGTTGGGCGCATGACATAAGGAATCGGGCAATCTGGTTTTAAGTCGGTTGCGGGATTTTGGAATTGCAGCCAGAGTGTACGGGTGGTCAGAACCTTGGATTACCCTTGGGAAATTCCAAAATCCCG
>JANNJE010000355.1:0-7801 GCA_031405735.1 Armatimonadota bacterium
TAATCACGGGAACGGTTAGTTCAAACATAGCAAGCATTGAAGCGGCTATTGCTTCGGATATGCCCCTAGACTCGCTCTCGACACCTGGGTCAGCCGCTGGCGTGTCCACGAGGGTAATCAATGGCATTTTGAAACGGTCTGCCATCTTGATCAATCGAACCGCTTTTCGATATCCTTCTGGCTTTGCCATTCCGAAATTTCTGTACTGACGATCCTGGATGTTTCTGCCCTTTTGATGTCCGATGACCATTACAGGTTGCTCGCCCAGCATGGCGGGACCGCCGACGATGGCATGATCTGCGCCAAATCGCCGGTCACCATCAAGTTCCGTGAAGTAGGTGAATATTTGAGCAATGTAGTCAAGCGTATACGGGCGCGGCTCGGCGCGTGCCACCAAAACTTTTTCCCAAGGGCCAAGGCGACTATATTTCACTTCGATGTAGTTATCCCGCCTTGTTTCATACTCCTTAATCTTCAGTTCCAATGCATTCTTCTCCGCACTTTCAGGCATCCGCTTCGACTGATCAATCAACACTTGAATTCCCTTCTCTAATTCGAGAAGTGGCCGCTCCCATTCCTTCCATGATTTATCTGCCAACCTGTAAATGCCCTCCCAGCATGGAAGTCAAAGAGGTGAGCGTTGCTGGCAAATCTCGACGATGGACAATACGATCCAGCATTCCATGCTTCAGAAGAAATTCAGCCGTCTGGAAATCATCGGGCACTTTATGAACACCAGCTTGCTTGCTGACTCTTGCTCCGGCAAATCCAATCAATGCCTTTGGTTCAGCTAAAATCACGTCGGCAACGCTAGCATAGCTGGCAAGTACGCCAGCCATGGTTGGATCGGTGAACACAGAGATAAACGGAATTCCGTTTTCGTTGCATCGTTGAACCGCCGCTGTGGTCTTTGCCATTTGCATCAGGCTGAGCAACCCCTCTTGCATACGAGCACCACCTGAAGCGCAAAAAATTATGACCGGGCACCTTTTTTCAACGCCTCGCTCAAGTGTTCGAGTGATTTTCTCGCCATTGGTCGTTCCCATCGAACCGCCCATAAATGAAAAATCAGCAACGGCGATGCTCACCTGATTACCGACTAGTTTAGCGAGGCCGCACACCGCGCTGTCCTCCATGTTCATTTTGTCTTTGGCGGCGGCAAGCTTGTCACTGTAATCAGGGAAACTAAGCGGGTTTGATGCTCCCAGGTCCGCATCAAGCTCTTGAAAGGTACCTTCGTCAAAGGTCAGTTCGATTCGCAATTTTGCTGGAAGCCGATGGTGATGGCCGCAATGCTGACATACACGAAGGCTCTGCTCAAACTCTAAAGAGAAGAGCGTCTTTTTGCAGCTTGCGCATTGAAGGAAGGCTTGCATCGTCGTCCCGTTAGGGATAAACAAGATACCCGGAAGGAGGGGGAGAGTGTGGAAAGTGGTGAGAGCGGAGTGCAGAGTGCAGAGTGCGGTGAGTTGAGTTGAGTGTGGAATGTGGATAGGGAGAGTTGAGAGATCCACCAGCCTCCTGCAATCAGCTTACAGCCAACAGCCAACAGCTAACTGCTAACAACCAACAACCAACAACCAACAACCAACAACCAACAACTGATAACGAAGCCTACTCCAACGTCTGCGTGAACACAGCGTTGATAACCTCTTCTGGCGTTGTCCATCCCATCATGACCTTGTCTCGGCCGTCATCGAGCATTGTTCTACCGCCTTGAAGCTTCGCGGCGGCTTGCAATGCTTGCCAGTCGCCGCCCTTTGCAATTGCCAATCGAAATTCCGGAGTACCCAAAAGCAATTCAAAAACGCCAACTCGGCCCTTGAATCCTGTTCCCCGGCACTCAGAGCAACCTTTGCCCTTCGATACCTGCTTACCTTCGATATCGCCGAGGGTCAAATCGAGGGCGTTTAGTTCTGCAGCGGTCGGGCTATACGGTATGCGGCATTTTCCGCAATTTAATCTGACAAGCCTCTGCGCCAAAATCGCAACCGTAACGCCAGCAGCCAGATAAGCCTCGGCGCCCATGTCGAGCATTCGGCCAATGGTTTCAATCGCGTTGTTCGTGTGAAGCGTGGTGAGAACCAAGTGGCCTGTGAGACCGGCCTGAATACCAATGGCAAGCGATTCTGGGTCGCGCATTTCACCTACGAGCATGACGTCAGGGTCTTGACGTAGAAACGTACGCATAACTCGCGGGAATGTCATTCTTTCGGTGACTTGAACCTGCGTAATGTTAGTATCAAATTCATATTCAATCGGGTCTTCGACCGTTACAATGTTTCGGTGCTGGCTATCAAGCTGGTGCAGAGAAGCATAGAGCGTCGAGGTTTTTCCGGAGCCAGTAGGTCCGGTAACAATGACCAAGCCGTAAGGAACTTGAATTGCCCTACGCCATTTTTCAATGACATCTGGACCCATGCCCAGTTTTTCTAAATCAACTCGCATCGCCGTCGGATCGAGGATTCTCATTACGAACTTTTCGCCATTGAGGCACGGGATGCAAGAAGCACGACAGGAAAGGCGCCTTCCCATATACTCCATGTCAATTCTTCCATCTTGGGGTTCGCGGTTTTCATCAATTCGCATCCCCGCTGAAAGTTTGAGACGTGCGATTACGTTGTTCGCCTGCTCTGGTGGAAGCTGTCCTGTCGCATGCAGAATTCCATCCTGACGATAACGAATTCGAAGCTGGTCTCGTTCTGGTTGCAAGTGGATGTCAGAAGTGCCTGTTTCCAATGCATTCATGAAAATGTTGTCAACAATTCCGACAGCAAGCGACATTTCATCGCCGCCCATTTCACGTGCCGAGCCTTGCTCGCGAAGGATGAGTCGAAAGCGCTTGGCAGCACCCCAGTTAGTTTGAGAAAAATCTTCGTTGGACATGGCTAGGTAAATACGACGGGTTCAGACCGTGCAGTTACTCGAACTTACCTGCAAAGTGGCTCAAGTCGCTTGGAGATGTTAGCTTTGGGATTGCGCGAACCTAGTCTCGCTTTTAATGTTATTCGTTACTCGTTATTCGCGAATCGCGAATAACGTGACTATAGCGCGGTCAAGTCCGCGCACTCCCAAAACAAACCTGAACTACACAGTAGCTTTCATTCGCTGCATAACCTGATCAAGGAACGCTTGATTTGTGGGAGTTCGCTTTAGCAACTTAATGAGCGATTCAGTAGCTTCCCAATTGTTTTGCTGATTAGCAAGCAATCGGTGAAGCTGAACCACGCCTTCAAGTTCGTGAGGCTCAAATAACTTCTCTTCATGCCGTGTCGAGGATTTCTTCACGTCAATTGCTGGCCAAATTCGGCGCTCTGCCAAGTCGCGGTCAAGCACGATTTCCATGTTGCCAGTTCCCTTGAACTCTTCAAAAATGGCATCGTCCATCTTCGACCCAGTATCAACAAGGGCAGTCGCGACCACAGTCAACGATCCGCCTTCTTCGATGTTTCGAGCCGATCCAAAGAATTTCCTAGGACGGTACAGGGCTGCCGGATCGAGACCGCCAGATAAAGTTCTGCCGGAAGGGTTGATTGTAAGGTTGCTTGCTCTTGAAAGTCGAGTAAGCGAGTCCAATAGAATAACGACATCGCGTCCAGATTCCACTAATCGCTTGGCCTGATCAAGGCAAAGTTCGGCAACTCGCATGTGATTCTCGGGCGGCTCATCAAAAGTGGATGAAATAACCTGCCCGCGAACTGATCGCTTGAAATCTGTAACTTCTTCAGGTCGTTCGTCAACTAACAGCACCATCAAATAGACATCTGGATTGTTCGCAGTAATCGCGTTTGCGATGGTTTTCAAAATTGTGGTTTTGCCCGCTTTTGGAGGCGAAACAATTAGACCTCTTTGACCTCGACCGATAGGAGAAATCAAGTCAATGATTCGGGAAACCAAGTTGTCAGAAGCCGTTTCCATTGCCAACCTTTCGTCAGGGTGGAGAGGAGTTAACTCCTCAAAAACCTTTCGAGTCAGCATTTCCGGGGAACCCGTTCCGTTGCCGTTAACGCTTTCAACTCGAATCATGCCGCGGTATTTCTCGCCCTCTTTTGGCGGTCGAACTTGACCAAAAATGAAATCGCCTTGGCGCAAGCCAAATCTCTTTGCTTGCGACTGCGACACGTATACATCATCGTTGGACGGATTGTAGTTATCGCGACGTAAAAAGCCCCAACCGTCATTCATCAGCTCGAGGACGCCCTTTGCGTAGAAAGCTTCCGGATTCGCTTCTACCAAGAGCAGTTCGATGATGTCAGATTTGAGAAAGTCAAGAGAAATCTTTGATTTTTTGGCAAGCTTTGCCAATTCGGCAGGAGCCATCTGGTCAAAGTGATTGAACTCGACTTCGGCAAGAAGCTCTAGATCGGAAGAAGAATCTCCCTTGGGCATTGCCTTTTGTGGACGACGACGAGGACCGCTTGGGCCGCGATTTTGTTGGCCCGTAGGGCGTGGAGAGCGAAATTGATGCTGCATAGAATTGCTATCTCAGTAGTTTGAGGATTTTGGAGTCGAACTGCGCCCGTTTCAAAAATGACAAAAGCCAAATCAACGAGGTTTTAGGAAAGATCTTCGGGGTGCAGAACACCGACAAACGGGAGATTTCGATACTTCTCCGCAATGTCTAATCCATATCCTACCACAAATTGGTTCGGAATCTCAAATCCGACGTAATCAATCCTAATATCTACCTTTCGAGTTTCCGGCTTGTTGAGTAAGGCAACAATTCGCAAAGATTTGGGCTGACGGAGCCAAAGTAGCTCTCGCAAGTGGGCTAGAGTTGCGCCCGTATCTACAATGTCTTCGACGATAACAACGTTTTTGCCTTCTAATGATTGGTCTATATCCTTCAGAATTTGTACGATGCCACTGGATTTAGTTCCGTCCCCATAACTCGAAACCTGGAGAAAGTCTAAGGAAACATTCGATCCAAAATGCCTACATAGGTCAGCTAGGAATACGAATGAACCTTTGAGTACAGCAACTAAGAGAATTGGCTCGTCCCCAATATCGTGCTGAATATCTTTGGCAAGCTGTGCAACTCGTGCCGCTATAGCTTCGGCATCAATCAGGACATCAACTCTTGCAGTTTCCAATGTGATCACTTAAAGGGAAAGATACCTGGTTAGATGTTGGGCGCTGGGTAGGGGTATGGACTTTGTGAAAGCAATTTAGCTTTGTGATTACGTGAATTCTAAACCCTACACCCTAAACCCAAGTTTTCGACTTACACTACTTCCCAGCCAACAACTTCTTCACAATCCCCTCTGTATCGCCGTGCCCAAGAGAGACGTGCCGAATTACGCCTTTTCTGTCTATGAAAACATAGGTCGGATAACCGCCAACTTTATAGGCTGACGCAGCTCTGCTTCCAGTATCTTGCCCAACTGGATAGCTGATTGGCCATGATTTGATTGTCTTCTTCATTTCAGCTACATCGTCGTCCGAATGCACTCCAAGAAAAACGAGCCCTTGAGATTTGTATTTTTTGGCAATTCGAATATTGTCCGGAGTTGCTTGCCGACAAGGCCCGCACCAATATGTATAGAAATCAAGGACAACTACTTTGCCTTTCAGCGAAGCAAGCGTTATCTTTTTGCCCTTCGAGTTCTGCCAATCAGAAAGCTTAAGTTCGGGAGCTTTTGTGCCAACTGCCAATTGCGCGGAGCAAATTGAAAATCCGAGTAGGACAAATGAAGTGGCGAGTAGGAAGATTCGTTTCATGGTTGCTCTTGTACTAAGGAATTCCGATATCATCGAGTTCCCTCTTTGAGACGGTTGACTGGTCCGTTTGGGAACGAACATATTCATCTGCAGCCCGATCTGCATCCAGTTCGAGCGGAGCTCTGTCATGCGAACGGTACCTAACGTATTGCCAAACGAAGGCCATGAGATACCGAAAGTTGTTGCCACGAAAGTAAGTATCGAGCTGAATGATATGGTGATGCTCGTGTGCACGCCACCAAACATCTTGAGAGTATCGTTGCCAAGTTCGCTCGTTCTTCATCCAAACTTTTCGAAACGCAGTCAAAGCCCAACCACTCTTTAGAAAAAGGAGAGTCCAAAGCGCACCGATGCGGCATTCGATCCCTTCTGGATCAATTCGAATAGTGCCCTTCCACAAATTTCGCTTCGGTGCCACAGTGAATAGTCTATCTTCCAATTCTTTGGACCGTTGACGGATTCTACGAAACCTGCCATAATAGAACTTACATCCAGAGACAGCCGGTAGCGTTTGCGCTTTAATGGGGAATCCCACCTGCCGAGGTTGCAGTTAAATAAGATTTTTGAGCAGGATTTTGCCCTGTTCCACGAAGTCGAATCGCTGCCCTTAGGCACGGTTCGATTTTTTCATTTTTCAGATCCTACTTTCCAGCTTTGGAGATAAGTGAAAAATTATGCCTACACCACACAAGGCGCAAGTCATAGATCAAGCTGAAGATTGGTACTCAAGGTCTCAGGGAATCGTATTTACCGATTACCGAGGACTGACAGTCAAGGAATTTCAGAATCTGCGTAAGCAGCTACGAGCGAAGGGCGGAGAAATCCATGTTGTAAAAAACACCCTTTTCCGACGAGCTGCTGGCGATGATATCGAAAAGATCCCTGCCGAGTACCACAACGGCACAACTGCCGTTGCTTTCCTGTTCGAAAATGAATCGGAAGGATCAAAGGTTATCGCAGACTTTGCGACAAGTTCCAAGAAACTCACCATTAAGGGCGGGCTCTTTGGCGGAAAGGTTTTTGATGCAAAAGGCGTAGAGAAAATCAGCAAACTTCCACCGAAGGATGTTCTCATCGCTCAGGTCATTGGCACCATCGTGGCTCCTCTCACCAACCTAGTTGGAACGATCGAAGCCATCTATGCAACGCCGATTCGGACAATCTTCGCAGTTGCCGACAAGGCAAATGAAGGCGCTCCAGTAGCGGCTGCACCTGTTGCAGAAGCTCCAGCACCAGTAGTCGAAGCACCAGCGGAAGCAGTTGTCGAAGAAACTTCAGCACCCGCTTTTGAAGCCGAAGCTGCCGAAAGCACCGAGGCAACTGACGCTCCAGTTGAAGCAGTTGTCGAAGCTGAATCGGCTCCAAGCGACGAAGCGGTTGCTTCCGAGGACGCTCCCGCGACCGAAGAGCCAACAGCCACTGAAGAAGAAGCATCAGAACCAGCCCCTGAAGAAGAGGCAGCCCCAGACGAAGCACCCACTGATTAAAGAAGCGCGGAATTTATTCCGCAAATGAACGAATTCAAAAAACGGAGAAACTAAAAAATGGCAACCACAGTTGATAAAATTGTTGATCAAATCGCCGGAATGACGGCGCTCGAATTGAGCGAGCTCAAGACGGCCCTCGAAGATAAATTCGGCGTAACAGCCGCTGCGCCTATGATGGGAATGCCCATGATGATGGGTGGCGGAGATGGCGGCGGAGCCGCCGCAGTCGAAGAGAAAACTGACTTTGACGTTGTTCTAACCTCATGCGGCGAGCGCAAGCTCGAAGTCATCAAAACGGTTCGCGAACTTACCGGCCTCGGCCTGAAGGAAGCAAAAGACCTCGTTGATGGCGCACCAAATGCGGTTAAGCAAGGCGTAAACAAAGACGAAGCCGAGAAGATCAAGAAGGCAATCGAAGACGTCGGCGGAAAAGTCGAACTCAAGTAAGTCTTACTCAAAGGTTTTCCGCGTTGGACGGAAAATCAAGGGAATCAAAAGTGCCGCGGACCCCCAAAGGTCAGCGTCCCCCATTTTCATATTCCGACTCTCTCCAAGTCGACGATCTCATCGGACAAAGGCCGCGAACAGGGGCC
>JANNJE010000356.1:0-2125 GCA_031405735.1 Armatimonadota bacterium
CGAGAAGAAAAGTACGAGAGCATGTCCTTGGTATCACCGAAGGAATCGTCAATCAGGTTCCCCATTCCCTTCGGAACCACATACCAAAGCTCTTTTGCGTTCCAAGTTTCTTTCTTAACATCAAACGGCCCACCCACTAAGGACAAAAGATAGGTCGCGTGCTTTTGTGACATCTTCCAATGAACTGTCTTCTTGGCACCGACAACTACTTCGTCAGCCATAACTCCATTTCCTACGACCGTCCAGTCCTTTGGGACAGTTGTATAGGTTTCGCTAGTTGTAAAGTCGTTGGGGTAATCCCACGTGATTGCCCAATTTCGATTGTAGAGAGTTTCACCTTGCGTCCAAAATCCCACCCGTGTTGGGTCCTTTTCATCTGTGCGAATCCAATGCCAACCACCTTCACCGCCGCCGAAACCTGCTCCAGAAACTTTTTCAGAGCTGTACTTTGCTGTGATCGTCATGGGTTTCCCAGCTATTGTTGGCACAACCTTTACAAAAATGTCAGAGCCTGATCGCCGAAAAGTTGCCGTTTTTCCTTCAACGGTAATCGTCGCAATCTGGAGCTTTGCACCTCCGTGGAGCATGAGTTCAGTTAGGCCCGATCGTAACGGAGCTATCAAGTTCGAAGAAGTTCCAGAAAAAACGTGGTTTTTTGGGTCAACTTCGAGACGAACGACCAGATGTTGAAGATCGAATTGGCGGCTTGGGGCGAAATGCAAACTCGCGGCAGGCGCTTGAAATGGGTTGGTTCGTTGTAGGTGTTCTATTGGCAGGAAAAGCGTTAAAGGAAATGGCATTACTTATTTTGTCATGAAGTGAAGGTGAATGACCTGAAAACACTTGTAGCAGGTGAGAATAGAAAAACTCTCAGTGATACAGCTTTGAAACTATTGTCTCTCGCAAAGACGCAAAGTGCGCAAAGTTGTGTTCAGAATCTACTGCTATGAATCGAATGGAGAAGGATATTGCACACTTCTTTCTAGAAGTTCTTCACCGTCTTTGCGCCATTGCGCCATTGCGAGAAAATTCTTAGCTGTTTTCTTTGCGCGGCAAATTATGTTCCTCGAAGGAGATCAAGAGACAGATCATGGAACTGCGGCCGAAATTCGACAAGCGATGATGAGTCATCAGGGTGGATTCGGTTGGTTAGTAGAACAGCGAATAAGTCATTTTCGGGGTCAATCCAGATCGAGGTGCCAGTATAGCCAGTATGTCCGAAGCTCGATTTTGAAAACTTTGAGCCAGCGCTGCATCCGGGACTCCAAGTGTCCCAACCGAGTGCTCGGGAACCGGCTTGGGGGCGGGTCCAATCTTCCATCACTTCCCAATCCCGATTAGTCTGAGCGAGCGATTGGAGCCAATTCTGGGCAAATTTTGCAACGCTCAGAATGTCGCCAAAGAGTCCTGCATTTCCCGAGATTCCTCCTTGCAGATATGCAATCGGGTCATGGACCGCTCCATGAAGATAGCCATCCTTCACTGGGCAATTGGGTAAGGCATCGGTTCTCCACGATTCAACTTCTGTTGTGGGGGCAATAGAATTCGATCCACCTATTGCGGCACCAATTGGACGAAAACCAACAGTGGGAATTCCCAACGGATTTGCCACAAGTCTTGCAAACAACTTGTTGAGGGCTTCGCGGCCGAGCCGTTCCAAAACCTGCTGCAAGAGGACGAATCCTAAGCACGAATATGCGACCCTTACGCCGGGTTTGGCTTCCAATGGAGTATTCAGAATCACGCTCCGAATGTCCTTTGGGATTGGTTCTTCCAGATGAAAATTCCGATACGGCGGCAAGCCAGAATTGTGAAGCAACAGGTTTCTTGCACTCAGTTCTGGCCGTTCCAGTATTGGCTCATCTAGATTCAATTTGCCCTTGTCGACGAGAGCCCGTGCAACGGAGGCTGTCGCGATCACCTTTGTAAGGGATGCAAGATCAAAGAGTGTCTTTTCGGTTATCGGTTGTCGGTTATCCGTTGCATACGTGATGTGTCCGATGGAGTGAACTTGCAGAGATTTGGTTGTCCCAACCGCAAACGCCGCGCCAGGAAAGAGGCAATGCTTGACTCCCTCTTCGCAAAGCTGTACAAGTGGTGCTAGATCGGTTTCACTAAAACTATC
>JANNJE010000357.1:0-6986 GCA_031405735.1 Armatimonadota bacterium
CGGTGGTGATTGCGAAGAGCCGCTGATGCTGGATTGGATGAAAGCTTGTTTCCTGTTTCCGTTTACTCGAAACCATACTGGACTTGGAACCAGATTCCAGGAACCGTGGGCGTATTCGATTAGTGCGAAAGAGACATTGGCGAAGTACATTCGGCTTCGTTATCAGTTCCTGCCGTATTTGTACAACCTCTTTGCAGAGCAAGAAGAGAAAGGCGACCCGATCCTCCGACCACTTTTCTATGAATTCGACGGCGATTTCGACCAAATCACCGATCAATTCTTCGTTGGTCCTTATATCCTGCAAGCTCCAATTGTGAAACCAAAAGCCAAATCTCGATCTGTGATTCTGCCTGGCGACGAACCTTGGTTCGACGCTAATTCTGGAGAATGGATCAAAAACGGCAAGCTCAAGATCAAAGCATCAAACGGTGAAACGCCACTATTCTTCCGAAACGGGGCGATCATTCCAACTTCTCTCAGCCACGTTCCTGGAGAGCCAGTAAGTCTTTCCAGGCCTGAAATTCACATCTTTGTCGCGCCTTGCACCTCAGGCTCTGAATCTGTTTTGTACCGCGCCGACGACGGAATCAGTTTCGACTACAGAAGCGGCAAGCGATGCGCGCTTGATATTCGAGTTGAGTGGGATCCACATTCAGTTAACGTTTTCGTTCGGAATCTGGTAAGCGGTTTCGGCGACATTCACTATGGATTCGTTTTCCATGTGGGTGATCGAAAGTGCTCGGTCAATGGGGAAGCTCTGAACCTTAATCCAGTTCAAATTTCACTGACTGGAAACTCTATTTGCGCCAGAACAAATCTTTGTTCTGATAGATTCACATCTACATTCGCTACTTCAAAGGAAGTCAAAAAGTGATTAGATTCTTCACCTTAATTGCGGCCTCAATAGTTCTTCTTTCCAATGGCTTTTCGCAAGAGCGAAAGTCCTCCATCGTCGGAACATTGAAAATTCACGAAAATGTGCCGTCCAAGTTCCTTCCTTCCAAGCACAATATCGCCGTTTGGCTTCCTCCAGGCTACGAGGATGACAAACGCCGTAGGTATCCAGTTTTTTACATGGGAGATGGCCAAAACCTTTTCGATGGCAAAAAGTCTTTTCTCCCAAACAAGGAATGGCGCATGGACGAGAGCGCGGACGCCTTGATTCGGGCTGGGCTGATCGAGCCCATTATCATCGTCGGAATTGATAACGGCGGCTTAGAACGCGCCAACGAATACCTACCCTTTTCAGCAACCTATCAGGGCAACAAAATGGGCGGGCAAGGCGATCAGTTTGTGAAAATGATGGTGGAAGAGATCAAGCCGATGATTGACAAAGCGTATCGAACCAAGCAAGGGCCTGCGAATACGGCAATAGGCGGCTCTTCCTTTGGAGGAATCATGGCACTGCACGTCAGCATTGCGCGGCCCGATGTTTTCGGAATGGCGGCGGTTTGTTCTCCTTCGATCTGGTTTGGCGATAGCGAAATGCTGCGCCGAATGAAAGCAATTGAGAAGAGACCAAACGTGAAGATGTGGGTGGATATGGGAACTGCCGAAGGTGCAAATATGCTGGAATCTTCGAATGCCCTGGTCGCAGCAATGAAGTTAAAGGGCTGGGTTTTGGGCAAGGATTTGGCTTACTTTGTTGACAAAGATGCCATTCACAACGAAGACGCCTGGGCACATCGCCTGCCTTCAATTTTGATGTTTCTGTTTGGGAAATAGTCGGCTGGTTTACTCAAGAAGACCCATAGGGCGTATAATATCAACATGGTAGACGCACCTCTACCGATAGTCAATGCTGGAGCGTTGCGGTACTTGTTTCTCGACCTCAACGCCTACTTTGCGTCGGTCGAGCAACAAGAAAAGCCGGAATTGCGCGGCCTGCCCATCGCCGTCGTCCCCGTTGATACCGACACAAGCTTTGTCATTGCCGCAAGCTACGAAGCAAAGGCATTTGGAATCAAAACAGGAACTCGAATCGCAGAAGCAAAGCGAATGTGCCCCAATCTGATTTGCCTCAAAGGCACTCCACACCTTTACACGCATTATCACGAAAAAGTCGTCGCCGCCGTTACCACTGTGTTGCCGGTCGAAAAGGTTTGCAGCATTGACGAGATGTATTGCCTACTTTTGGGTGAGGAGCGTGCGCCTTCTAGGGCAATGGAACTCGCCCTAGAAGTGAAGCAGGCTCTGAGAAAAGATGTTGGCGAGTACATGAAAGCCAGCATTGGAATCGCTCCCAACATCTTTCTTGCCAAAGTTGCCACTGACATGCAAAAGCCTGATGGGCTGGTGATTTTGCAGGAAGACGACTTGCCTCACGCCCTTTTTCGCCTTGATCTGACCGAACTCGCCGGGATCAATCGAAAAATGGAAGCCAGATTGCAGGCGGCTGGCGTGTTTACGGTCGAGCAAATGTGCAGCCTCGATGTTCGCGGAATGAAGAAGGCATGGGGATCGGTGATCGGCGAAAAGTGGTGGTACAAGCTTCGGGGAGTCGAGCTACACGATGAGTACGAAACAGGGCAATCCCTCGGCCACAGCCACGTCATGCAGCCAAGCTTAAGAAACGAAGAGGGCGCAAAGGAAGTGCTACTAAGGCTCCTACAAAAGGCGACTTCCCGACTTCGTTCCGAAGAATTGACGGCATGCTCCATGCACCTAGAGGTCACCGGAAAACCAGGGTGGCAGGACCATTGCAGGTTTGCTCCAACCTCTGATTCGATCACAATCACTGAGCACTTTCTGAGCATGTGGAAGTCGCGGAACTTCAAATCTCCCATGAGGGCAGGAGTAACTTTTGGGGGCATGGCTCCCGCGAATCAGGTAACTCCGAGCCTGTTTGACGAGGCTGTTCAACGAGCCGAATTAGCTTCGGCAGTAGATGAAATCAATCAAAAATTCGGTAAGAACTCAGTTTTCCTTGCTGGAATGGAGCACGCCCGCCACGCCGCCCCTGAACGAATTGCTTTTCAAAAAACCAAGCTGTTTTCGGAAGGAAAAGGAGATCACGAGTGGGTGGATACTTTTCGGGGTCCGAAGAAGGACGATGGGACTGATGCGGGTGTCTCTTGATGGACGCTAGGTAGTCGCTATTGACACTGTAGTCGCTTCCGTCATTCCTATCACAACGGTAGTTAGATCGGAGGCGACCACTTCGCGACCTTATTGATCACCTAGCGACCACAGCAACAATAGCGACATCCCTGCAACCAACTGCCGCACCTCAAAAACTCAATCCGGGCCAGGCTTTTTCGAGCACTAGCCCATGAATGATTGGGAGGTGAGACCCCGACCAGTTCCCTCTCTCGTTAGCTGGTTAGTTATCTTCTGAAAACATCAAGGAATAAGTTCGTGTCTCCTGAAACGAGGTTGCTTGCTAATGAAACGAAGGTTACATAGGAACCTGTATCGCTAATCGTTGGAGAAGTGCTCTCGGCGTTACCTTGTGCTCCCGCGCTGCTGACAGAAATCCTCGTCGTTTTGCTCGTGGCAATATCTCGAAGGAAAATATCCCGAACGCCATTGGTATCTCCCGCAACCAGATTTGTGGCATACGACATAAACACAACTTTTGTAGCACTGCTGTTCATGTAGAGTCCCCAGCCGTTCTCGTTTCCACTTGCGCCATTAACTTGCTTTCCTTTAGAATCAACAGAGATTCGGGTAGTTTTTCCAAGTTGAGTGTCTCGCAAAAAGACATCATGAGTGTTATTTGTGTCGCTTGCAACCATATTCGTTGAGTTGGACGAAAATGAAATGAAGCGTCCATCGGTTCCGAGAACGCCGGAATGTCCGCCTAAGGCACCTTGCGCTCCAACGCTATTTACTGAAACTCGAATGGTAGTTCCTGCAACAAGATCACGTAGGAAAACATCCCAAGTGGCATTGGTGTCTCCCGTCACAAGATTTGACGATGTAGATGAAAAGCAAACGAACCTACCATTTCCACTGATGGATTGCTGCAATATTCCGCTAATGCCGTCGCCAACTGCCCCAGCCGTAGAAACTGACGCAATGACCGTTGTAGCTCCTGGAACTCCTGACGTATAATTTCGGATATAGACTTGGTCACCCGACGCAACTAATGGAGAAATGACGTTGTTAGCAGTTGAATGGAATGCTACGGAAACATCACTTCCATTCGAATATATGGCAGAGGAATCGCTGGGTCCATTGCATTCGCCTCCTCCATTCGTAAGTGTTACTCGAATAGTTGTGCCTAATACTCGGTCGCGAACATAGCCGTCCTTAACTCCATTCAAATCCAGTCCATCGAGATTTGTTGCAGTAGATGAGTACGAGACAAATCTGCCGTCGGCACTAATCTTTGGATTGACGCAATCTGCGTTAGCTTGATTTCCGCCCGGATCCACCGAAATGAGTGTGGTTGTGTTAAAGACCAAGTCCCTGAGAAAGACTTGATAGCCCGACGTAGGCACGCCAACAAGATTTGTTGCATTTGATGAGAAGACCACAAATTGGCCGTTCTTACAAATGGTAGCTTGAGGGCTGCCGCCATCAGATTGCAATCCGCCATCTGAAACTGATGCTCGAACCGTCGTTTGAGCTTGAGCGGTCATCATAAGCCCCGAACAGATAATTGCAAGGACTCCTTCTAAGAGTCTGTTTGAAATGAGATTTCTTTTCATGATAACTTTTCCTTTTGATTTTGCAAATTCTGAATTCTCAATCTCGATTTGCGGTTATGATTATATGGTGACTGGACGGGTGTGACGAATTTGTGAACATTCCCTTCACGTTCTTTCGTTTGGGTCGGCAAGGATTTATTCTGGCTTGTTCGGGGGGGTCGGATCTGCGACGGATGAATCATACAAAACCCGAACAGATCTACCCCCCCGAACAAAATCAGCCTAGTTTCCCCTCACTTGGATGTTGCCTTCACGGATAGAGAAGTTCAGAGCTAATGCAGCGGCCGGATCGGTAGGCGGCAAAGAGTGTTTTTTCATTTTTGATTTCCCCATGGCTTTGCGCCATTGAGATCATATTACGGTGTGAAGTGTGATCGTTCCGTGACGAACAAATTTGCCATTCGTGACAGGCGGCAGATGATGATCCAGTTTTGCTTGCCGACAAGTCGAACACTCCTCCCCCCGAAGCTCAAACTCCTTCAGCACTGGTGGCCAGAGCCAGCTCGATCGCTTGTCCAAGCGTCACGTTACGACCTTCTTGCCAGGCGCGATCGAAAGCCACGTCATCCCCCAGCGATGTGCGAGCGGCGGCGACTTGCTGCTCAAACTCTGAACGATCCCTGGGAGACAGCGGCCACTTGTTCAGCTCGCGTACGCGCTCGACGGCACCGTATAGATGGGCCGCGCGATCGGGATCAGCGAGGGCGGAGTGGACTGACGCAAGGTGTACGAGTAAGTATGCGACGAGCCGGTTGTCGCCAAGTTTTCGAAAGATCCCCAGACTTTGGCGATAAGCCGAACCTGCTGTTGGAAAGTCGCGTTGCTCTTGGGCCACTTCTCCGATAGTCGCTAGCGAACTCGCAATGAGCCCTTTTACACCAAGTTCTCGGCTGATCAACAGAGACCCTTTGGCAAAAGTGTCGGCAGCCGCAAAGTCGCCACTCCACAGTGCAACCACTCCTAAGTTGTTCAGTGAAGTGGCGACGCCAGTTCGGTCGTCAAGTTCACTTCTGATCACAAGGCTCTGCTCGTGCAGCGTTCGCGCTGCCGGATAGTCTCCCTCTTCCATCGCCACGTTTCCAAGACCGTTCAGCGATTTGGCGATACCCCGTTGGTCACCAAGGTCGCAATGGCTTACCAAGCTCTCATCAAGTAATGCCTTTGCCCTAGGATAATCCCGTAGTTCGTAAGCCAGAACACCCGCTGCATGAAGCGCCTTCGATCGAGCTGCAGCAGTCTGCCAGTTCGAGTCTTGGGTCAAGAAACAGTCCAGCCAGCCTAGTCCTTCGTTCTGGTGGCAATGTAGATTCCAAAAGCGGCTGATTGCTCCAGAGATTCTGAGACCTGCTTCTATGTTTCCGCCAAATGTGGATGACCAAGTGAGGGTTGCACGCAGGTTGTCGAGCTCGATCTCCAGCCGCGCCAGCCACTCCAGTTGGCCTGGCCCGATCAGTTGCGGCTCCGCCTCTTCTGCAAGCGCAAGGAAATATGCCAAATGCCGATCGCGCATTTCCTTTCCTTCGCCGCTTTCCAGTAGCCGATCCCGGGCATATTGGCGAATCGTCTCGAGCATCCCATAGCGCGTAGGCTCGTCCGCTTGCTCTGCGACTACCAAGTTTTTGTCACACAGGGAAGTAATCAGGTCCAGCATTGATAGCTCTTCGACCGGTTCATCAGCACACACCTGCTCTGCCGATTCGAGCGTCCACCCGCCTGCGAACACAGCAAGGCGACGAAGGAGTGCCTTCTCAGATTCGTTCAGCAGGTCGAAGCTCCAATCAATGAGTGAACGAAGAGTCTGCTGCCGGGGAAGCGCCGTTCGAGAGCCACCCGTCAGCAATCGAAAGCGCTGGTCCAGCTTTCCGTTGATCTCTTCCACGGAGAGAGAACGCAATCTCGCTGCCGCAAGCTCGATGGCAAGCGGAATCCCGTCCAATCGCTGGCAGACGGAAGCGAGCGCCGGGGCGTTCTGGTCGGTGACCGCGAATGCCCTTTGCACTTGGACGGCGCGCTCGACGAAGAGCTGCACCGATTCGAACTGGGCAAGGCTCTCAGTTGTCTGTGGCTCTTTGGGGTTAGGTAGCGAAAGAGACGGCAGCCGATACACCGATTCAGCCCCGATTGCTAGGCCCTCTCGGCTGTTTGCCAAAATAACAACGGATGGGCAATTGCGCACAACCCTCCCGGGCAAGTGCCGTTTCTTCGGCCGGAGCTGTGCCGAATTCGGCGTCGATAACCTTGAGCGCTGTGTACCCTCCCGTCACCAGATCAAACGCTCGGTACACGATGCCCGCGCCACCACGACCGACTTCTTTTTCCACGACAAAGCGT
>JANNJE010000358.1:0-9521 GCA_031405735.1 Armatimonadota bacterium
ATTGGTGAAGACTGACAACCGATAACCGATAACCTATAACCGACAACAAATAACTAACAGCCAATAACTAACAACTATCTCCTTACAGTGTCTCCGTCACTTTATCCAAAAACTGCGGATCATCGGGATCGAGTCCTCTGGCCCTTGCTGCATACAGAGCAAGCCATTGCCCGAAGACAATGTCCCATATTGGATGTAAATAATCTGGCACATCATGGACAGGACGTGGCGATTCTACCGAGTGGCACCCTTGAATTTCAAGAAATGGTAATGAATCGCCATAAACGATCGCCGTTGAACCTGGCCCTGCCAAAGCCTTGGGGCCATGCTGAAAGTCCGCACTTGAGTAAGGCTTGCAAGGAATCAATGCACATTCCATGAGCTTTAGTGCAGTCTCAAAGGCTGTGCAGAAACTGTAGCCTCTCGCCAGAGCAAAGAGGGTCGTGGAGCGCACTATCCAACCGGATTGCTCCTGGGCAAACTGATTGCAATGGGACACCCAATCTTCGGTAGGCAAATCCTTCATTGGGTCAGGCAAATCTGCGCCAAGAGCACGTGCAATTTGGAGAATTGCGAGTAAGGAAGCCGAATAGGTTTTTGTTGCAGCTACGCTCTTTTCAAGTCCTGCATTAAGGAAAATTGTGGATTTTGCTTGCTGTTCCAGCCTGGATCCTGCTGTATTGGTGATTCCAAGGGTTGTATGACCGTCATCTCGAAGCGCAGAAATGACTTCTGAAACATCTGGTGCGGCTCCGCTTTGAGAAATCCCAATTGCGAGGCAGTTTTCATATCGAACGCGCACACCGTACTTTGTGAGAACTGATGGCGCAGCCAAAATGACGGGAATTCCTAATGCGATCTCGAAAAGGTATCGGGCATAGAGGGCCGCGTGGTCGCTCGAACCTCGAGCAACTAGCAGCACCATCTTGAATTTTTTGCCCTGAGTTGCCCTTTTCGCAGACTCGAAATAACCGTTCGAATTTGCCTGAAGGACGTTTGGCTGTTCCCGAATTTCAGATTCCATCGCCATGCCAAGCATTTTTGGATTTTACCGGGGTGTGGGGAGAGCGGGGATTGTGAATTTTGGATTGTAGATTTTGGATTGTAGATTTTGGATTTTGGATATCCGCCAACCGCTAACTGCCAACCAACAACCAACAACCCAATCCCAACAATCGCCAACCCACAAAATTCCCCCTCAAGTACACTCAGTTTCATGTCCTCAGTTTCGGCCATTCACGAGCTTTTGGAACGTGTACTTCAAGAAGGCCGCTTTGCAGAGGCAATAACAATCATCACCGAAACGGCTCGTGAATTTACGCGAAGTCGAAATGTGCTTTTTGCGATATTGAACCGCGAAGAGGGCCAGCTCGATTTTGAATTTGGTTCTGGGCCAGATTGGAAGGGCGAGGAATCCGAGCACTCTTTAGCGGTAGATATTGGCAAGAGAACTGGAATCACGGCTCAAGTTGCTGCAACCGGAAAACCGTTTGTCACGGGAAATGTGGCCGAAGTTGCCGTTTACCACCAGCTATATGCGAGTACGAAGTCTGAAATGGCCATACCTGTTCGAGATTCGCACAACAAATTGCAAGCGGTCATGGACTTTGAATCTGATTTGCTAGACAATTTTCAGGACGCCGATATCGAGATGGGGAAGCTGTTTGCCTCGCTCGCAGCGTTCGTATTAGAGCGGGAAATAGCCCGGGCCAGAGAGGAAGCACTGGTTGAAATTGGCGCTGCAATAGACGATGCATTGACTGAAGAAGAGATTTTGATCCGGGTTATTGATGTTGCTGAGCGAGTCCTTCGATTCCAAGCTTGCTCCATATTTTTGTTTGATGATAGAACGCAGACGTTTGTACTTCGGGCATCTACGGGTGCGCTACGAGACCGTGTGGGAGAATTCTCGTACGAAGCTGGAGAGGGCTTTACGGGATGGGTTTGCAGCGAAGGGAAGTCAATTTTGCTCGAAAAGCCTCAGAGCGACCCTAGGTGGCGAGGCAAATTTACCGAAATTCCGAGCGAAGAAATCGCTTCGTTCTTGGCAGTACCGATCTTGATCCGAGGAAGAAGCATCGGGGCGATTCGAGCTCTCCGAAGGATTCCGGACAACGAGTTCTTGGATAACAGGTTTACCACTGCCGATGAAAGGCTTTTGGTGGCAATTTCCGATCAAACGGCAATTGCCATTGATTCCGTTCGTGCAATTAGCAAGTTGGTTCAAAATGAGCGGCTAAGCGCATGGGGCGAACTAAGTGCGAAGAGTTCGCACATGATTGGCAATAGGGTATTTGCACTACAAGGGGATTCAAACGAGTTCGAGTATCAGCTTTCGCGCGAACCCGTTGACGTCGGAGAACTAAAAAAACTTCAAAGGGCATTCAGATCGAACATCAATCGTCTTCAGGAGTTGCTACAGGAGTTTCGCGATTTTGTCACGGCTGCCCAGCTTCACTTAACCGAAGGCGATTTGAACGAATTGGTTCAGGAGACAGTTCAGGAAGTTTTTCCGAAAAGAAGTGAAGTCAAACTTGAGCTGAGCCTGGATGATTCACTTCCATCACTTAGGTTCGATGCGAACAAGCTTCGGCGAGCAATTTCGGAACTCATTGAGAATGCGTTGCATTTTGTTGAGCAAGGAACCACAACCATTACAACTCAAATGGCAGATGCGAATACGCTGGCACTTGCCAAGCTGGGCCCAGTAGGGCGGTTTGTGGAGTTCACGATTGAAGACAATGGGCCAGGAGTCGAAGAAAGCCGTAAAGAGGTGATTTTCGAGCCATTTCACAGCAGTCGGGTGAAGGGAATGGGATTAGGACTTTCTATTGTTAAAGGCATTGCGGACGCTCATGGTGGTACGGTTTTAGAAGTAGGCAAGGAAGGCAGCGGCGCAAAATTCGTGATTCTGCTGCCGACTTTGGATCGTCAGAACTCGGGAGGGATATGACAGAACTTATTCTTGGATTCTTGATCGCGGTTGCTCCGCAGAAAAAAGCTGAATTCGTTCATTCGCCCTCGAATTTGAAGTTTACGATTCCGGGTGAAGCGAAGACTTCAAAGAAAAAGGACGATTGGACGATCATTCTTCCTTTGGGCAGCAATGGCGATGCCGCAACAGTGCAAATTTTCGCAGTGAGTTTTATGGCAGTGCCCGAGGTTTGGGAATCCGCTCAAAAATACTTTGCAGAACAGCAGAAGTTGATCGTCCTTGGTCAATGGCGTGAGGAGATTGGCGGAGTTCCGTTGCTTCTGGCACGAATGCAGAATCTGAATGATTTTGGTCGTTCGGTGACGATTTCAGGGTTGATTTATGCGGCCACGGAATTCAAATTGGCATACAGGCTGACTGCTTCTGAATCGAGCATTGCCGATGCCGAAGCAAAGTGGAAAGAGGTGCTATTGAGCATGCGCCCAATTGACGGCAAAATGCCTGAAGCTGAACGGCCGGGCAGAGCCACGGAGGCACCTGCGACAAAGAAGAAGCCTCCGAAAATTCCTGAAAACAAGCGTGTTACAATTGGATCATCCATTTCTCCTGGTACAGAATTGGCAATTGGGCCGGTCAAACTCTCATTGTCGGTTGCCGGCAAGCCGGTTCAGCTTTGCGTTCCTGACGGCTGGAAGGCGAATCTGGGCGAATCAGGACTCGTGACAGCCGTTCATGCACTAACAGGTTTAACGGTAGTCATTAGAACTCATTCAACGCTCGAATCGCTCTCGATGACTTCATCGCTGATGGCTTTAGCCTCTTCGACACTGGGGCGTTTTTCTTCTGTTTCAAGCCGGACGGAATCGCGTCCGGCACTTAACAGCGCTGGAGCAAACGTGATTCGCATAATGCGATCTGGAACGAGCGTGGACGGCCCCCCCGTGCAATACCTTGCCGGTGGCGAAAAGGGCGACCTTTTCTGGCTTCTCGAATTTCAATCTTCGGCGTTATTGTCGCCACAGTTAAGTTTGGTTTACGATTCCTTGATAGGCGGTATGAGCCTCGAACCGGGCTCATGACACTTGCAATTTCCACTTCGAGCCCTCAGATTTCTGTCTCCCTATTTCAAGGTGACGTCGTTAAGTTTGCGAAAGTTGAAATGGCCCGTCAAAATGCATCCGAATTGATTGCGAAATGGACCGTTGAGGCTGTGCCAGATTTTAGAGTCGTAAAGAGGCTGGTGGTGGATATCGGCCCAGGAGGATTTACAGGGGTAAAGGTTGGGGTTACAATGGCACAAATGTTTGCGATGTGCTCGGATATTGAGCTGAATGCAATCACAGCTTTTGACCTGATTTGTCCGAGTACGGCTGTTGCTATACCTTATAAGAGAGGGAGTTACTGCGTTCGTGAATTAGGGCAATTGCCAGAAGTTTGTAGTGATCTTAGTCAATCTGAATATTGCGGATATGGAATTGATGGTGTCGCCGATACCTATCCTTTCTTCAATATAGAGACAATAGAAAGTTTCGGCTACTCGGTATCACTAGCTAAACTTCTACCACTTTACGTTGCCGAGCCCAGCGTTTCGATTCCAAAACAGCCATTTGCTTCGTTATGATACACCAAGCCCTAAGGTCCGTTTCACTAAAAAACTACACGACTTTGCGTGCTGGTGGAAATGCAGAGCTTTTTGCTTTTTGCAGAACAGTTGACGAACTCGCGGATTGTGCAATTGAAGCCCAAAGGTCTAGAATCAAGACAACCTACTTAGGTTCGGGCAGCAACGTTCTTCCCAGCGACGCAGGCGTTCCCGGACTTGTCATTCTCAACGTAGCTCGTGAACTATCCATTCACCCCGATGGAGCTGTTGTTGCATCAACTGGGTTATCGTTTCAAGAGCTTTTTATTAAGTCTGCCCAATCCAATTTAGCTGGCTTAGAGTACGCGGTTGGTATACCTGGTTCTATTGGCGGAGCTTTAGTAAGTAATGCGGGTGCCTATCGTAGTTCTATTGAAGAATTTTTGACTCGAGTAGAAGTTGTAGTTGATGGCGTTCGCAAGTGGTTAGAACCGAGAATCTTAGAGTTTTCGTATAGAGATTCCATTTTGCGGCGTATGCCAGATACTCCTTTGTGTTTGTTGCAAATAGAGCTGAGATTACCAAAGGGAAACCCAATGGCAATATTTGAAGAAGCACGAGAATACCAACGGCAACGTATTGCAAAGCAGCCGCCTCCGGCAAGTTGCGGAAGTTTTTTCAAGAATGTGATGAATTTAGAACTTGCAGGGCAGTTGCCTCATTTGCGGCCCGATTTGCGTAAGGCTGGCGTTATTCCTGCCGGCGTTCTCATTGAGGAGTCTGGCTTAAAGGGTTTTGCTCACAAAGGGGCGATGCTCAGTGAACGTCATGCTAATTTCATTCTCAATGTGGGCGACGCAAGTGCAACCTCGATTCGTAGCTTAGCCGAGTTTGCAAAGGAGAAAGTTTTTGCAAAGTTTGGCGTTATGATGGAAGAAGAGGCGCTCTATTTGGGAGACTGGTCGGGTTTCGTGAGGGAGTCTGTTGGGTAGGAAGCCGCTCCAGGGCCTTATGTTTCAGCTCGGAAATGATCTATCCAAGCTTTGTTTAAGTTAGCCGGTCACAGGAACTCAAGCCGAGTCAACTGATTCCTGATAACCCTCCATCCCCAACCCCTTCCTCCCTTTTCGACTAGTTTTCGAATTTGAGAAAATGGAGGAAGGGGCTTCAGGAAGTCCTCAATTGTGAACCCGTAAAAATACTGGTTGACGAAGTTGCCTCTTGTACAAGTTAGTAGACGAAGATATACTAGTTTGGAGGTAATTGATATGACGAATGAGCAAATCGCTTTTGTGGCCGATGCGCTGCTTGCGCTTTGCGAAAAGTCGCCCGAACGGCCCTGCTATTCGGACGATGTGATGCGGCAAAAGTTGAAATTGGCGGAACGAAGGGAGCAGATCTACGGACACTTGGTGATGGGAAGACGGGACGATCCTCTTCTTCAAGACGAATGTCGTGATGTTTTCGAAATAGCCAAGCTGACCGAACGTCAATCAATTGTGCTGCATTTGAGGCTGGAAGGCTACACATTTGAGGAAATTGGGCGTCGTCGGGGGCACAGCAAGCAGGGTGCTCAAAATATTTTTATCCAAGCACTTAAGAAATTGACCCATTCATTTCGCGTCTACCCTTTCAGAGGTCTGAGCGACGTTTATCGCTGGGAAGTAAAGCGGAGAGGTGCTGGAGCTTCGAGGGCGGCGTAGCTCGAGAGCGTAAAGTGGAGTGCGGATAGCGGTGCGAAATTTTTGGATTTTGGATTTTGGATTTTGGATTGAGAGCGGAGGGCGGAGAGCGGGCAACCAATAACCGATAACCGATAACCGATAACCGATAACCGACAACTAACAACCAACAACCAACAAGCCACAACCAATTTTCAGCTTCAAAAGTGATTAAATCGAACTTCCTATAGTACAATGACGAGAGAAAATTATGATCGAATGTCTTTCTTGCCAAACATCGAACAGTATTGACAGCCAATTTTGCAAAGGCTGCGGAGAGGCGTTGTCGGCAGACGCTATCGAGGCCGCGCTCATAGAGCATGAGGCCTTCGTTGCGGAAGGGCAAAGGGCACTTGCTGAAGGGAGGGTTGATGAAGCTCTGCTAATTTCACATTCGGCAGTGGAGCAGAACCCTGATTCGATTCAGGCGCTTTCTTTGCGTGGATTGGTGTACGAACGCCAGGGACGCATTGCAGAGGCCCTCGAGGCGTTTGAACGCGTGGTGGTTCTGAACCCAACATCTTCGCTAGACAAGATTAAGGTGCAGCAACTTCGGAATTCGCTTTCTGCACAGGTGCTCTATGTGGCTCAACCAGATAGGAAGCGAGCATTTGTGGGTGCAGCAGCGGCAACTCTCTTGGTCGTTGGTGCTGGGGCGATTATTGCAGTTTATGCTCAGCGAGCAAATGCACAGTCAAATTTTGATGCTGGAAAGGTCGCTACTAATCTGGGCCAACAACAAAACCTGCTTAACAACTCCCCATCTGGAACAAAACCGAATCCAAATGGCGAAGAAGCCGGTGGGACATCGGGAACTTCCGGAACCGACAAGACAAAGAATCCTGGTGATGTTGGGGCGATCAGAAATGGAGTAGAGGGCGGAGTGACAAATCGTGGAAGTGCTTTGCCAGGCGGCGTCGGAACCAGACTTCCTTCTGCTGGCGGAGTTGATATGGGTCAAATCCCGCCTTACGAAATTGGACCGCCTGCTATTGTTCCAACAGGGAACAACCAGCCTCCGAACCCGAACAAAGATGACATTGACCCTACGGTTGGAAATGGTAGGGGTGGAAATACGAATCCTCCAGTTGAAACAACGAAATCGCAAGATGATCCTGGCGTGATCGAGATAAATGTGAAGCCCAAATCTCCAACGAACAAAAGTGGTGGGAGCGATGTGGATCAAGGGTTGAGTTCAAAGGCACTTTCAGAAGCGGCTCGACAACAATATCAACTCCAAAAGTATGATCAGGCGGCGAAGAGCTACGAGAGACTGCTTGCTATGGGCGGAGACGCTGCTACGATCAACCAGCGTTTGGGACAATGTTACACGAACTTGGGACAGACGGGGAATGCCGCATCAGCGTATAAACGAGCCATCGCGGCCATATCGGATCGGCTAAAGAACAGTTCCGGCGATACAGCCTATTTGGACAGGCAACTCGAATCTTGCCAGCGTGCTCTTAAGGTTTTGGGCGGATGAAACGTAGCGTCTTCTGCGCTGTATTTGCACTTGCTGTTGTCACCGGTTGGTGCCAAGGAGTACCAAAGGTGCTACTTGTGCAGCGAATGGTAGCTGAGGAAAACGGCGTGAACATCAACGTCAATCTTCGTCCGTATTTTTCGCTAGAGATAGATGAAAATGGCCGATTAGAATCATTGACTTGGTCGTCGCTTGACCCAGCTTTTCGTAAAGCTGTCGAAAGCAAGATTTTGGCAGAAGCAACAGAGAATCCGACAGACGAACAAGCCTTTGAGGCTATGTCGAAACTTGGCTGTGAATATGTGATGTTCGTTCGTGGAATGCGGCATCAGAACAATGTCTTTTGCGATGCCGAATTGTTTCGAGGAAAGAGACAGATTTGGAAGAACAATACAAGCTTAGGAGCCGAGATTCAAGATCAAATCAGCTTAGAATCAACGGTTCGTTCTATCGCGAGAACGTGGTTGATGCAGCTCGGCTCTGACGCACTAAAAGGACTAACTCCGAGACCAAAAATTAGAACGCCAGACCCTGATCCCACTCCTGTGGCAAATCGCCAACTTCCTCAAAATGATCCGATAACAAAGGCCGATTTTTCTGCAATTCGCGCTGAATTCGAAAGGCTCGCGAAACTAGGCGAAATTCGTAGTGCTTTGGCATTGCTTCGAGACGCAGTTGACGCTGAGCCGATGGATTGGGAGAGAAGAAAAGCCCTTATTGACGGACTCATGCGCTTTGGCAATCCCGACGACGCATCAAGCGAAGCTCGTAGAGCCGCGGGCCTCTTTCCGGATGAACTCGATCTTTGGCGGTTTTGCGCACGTGGCGCTTTGCTAACGGGGAATGGAGCACAAGCGATTCGTGATTTGAATGAAGCAATCACTCGAAATCCAGATGATGCAGTAACTCGCTGCCTGTTGGGTGAAGCCCAACTTGTAATGGGGCGTGTAGATTTTGCCTTGGAACATTTCGATGCTGCCTTAGCAAAAGGCGAGATGCCGGAAGCTCTTCATTTTCGGGCTTTTGCATTTGCGATGAAGGGCGACATGGCCAAGTGTAGAGCGGATATCGAAGCAGCTGGAAAGACAATGTCAGAAGTTTCGACTGCAGATCGAGGATTTATTCAAAGGCTTTCCGTACGGATTCTTTACCGAAACGGCGATGAGATTGCTGCAAGTGTTCGCTCGTTGGTTCAAAAATCAAGGTTGCAGCCAACCCTAGCTACCAATCGAGACACTGCTAAGAACCTAGGTAAAACCATTGAAGGGCTTCTTTTTCTGTGCGCTATGACGCCTCCAACAGAACTTAATGCAAAGTCCCAAGATTCGTTGAGTTTGGCATTAAACTTGCTGGGTCAATGTGTAATCGAAGTGCAGTCATTTCTTTCTAACAAGTCTGAGGATATGTTAGGAGATGCAACGATTACTCTTGGCGAGGCCCTCAAAGCGCTCGCTGCGACAAAAGAGTTGCTTGATCGCACTTCGGCTTAACGGAATAGAATCCGCGCTCCGCTTTTGAGTTCGGACACTGACTTCTGGCTAACGATAAAGGACTCTTCTCAGATGACACTAGCGTTTGTTGCTATCAGCTTGTCGGTCTTCGTCGCATCGGTCCTCCTGGGCTATCTGTGGTATCGAGTACGATTTGGAGTTCAAGCTTCCAAGCCAATACTGATGCCGAATATGGCTGTCCGTATCAAAACTTCATCTGGAATGTATCGCTCACGATTTGCTGGCGAGTGCCGACCCACTCGTCGGCATCGGCCGGCGGCTCCTTGCGCTCGATGATGACCGGCCAGAG
>JANNJE010000359.1:0-3036 GCA_031405735.1 Armatimonadota bacterium
CACGCCAAACTCGCCGTCGTCGTGCTGGCCATCGGCTACCACCACGCCTGCAGCCGTATCCTCGACAAGTTCATACGCACGCTTCATCCAGATGCGTAGGTTACGCTTGTTATTGGTTATCGGTTATCGGTTGTTTGTTGTTGGTTGTTGGTTGTTGGTTGTTGGTTGTTGGTTGTTGGTTGGCGTTGCTTCATTTACGTCCTTTAGTTCCTATCCGTCCTATGTGTCCTATAGAAAAAAATCCCAAACCAATCTGAAATTGAAGATTCAATCCGTCAATTCCTGCCCTTTCGTTTCCTTTACCAGCGGCAAGAGCAACAGCCCTAGAAGCGGGATAAACCCTACGGCAAAAAGAACAGGCAATGCCGCTGCGAAGGCGTCTTTTCCCTTCGAAGCAATAGAACCCACCAAAAACGGGCCGAGTGCAGCCACGAACCGACCAGCATTGTAACAAAAACCTGCCCCCGTTCCTCGAAGCCGAGTGGGATACAGTTCGGGCAGATAGTAAGTGAAACTCCCAAACACGCCAAAGACCGTTAAACCGATGAAGAAATACATCATCAAGCGGGTTTCTTCGGGCCAGGCAATGCCAAAAGTCGCCATGATTGCCGCAGCAGCACCTGTAAAGTAGATCGCGAACATCAAGCGCCGCCCTAGGTACTTTGCAATTGGGACGGTCAAAAGTGTGCCTATCAAGCCGCCCAGGTTAAAGTAGTTTGCGGCCTGGGCTTTCCAACTCTCTGCGAGCTTTGTAGCGGCTTCGCTGCTTAGGTTCATTGCTGTTGCCTTTGCTCCGGCAAGGCCAGCGGCAATGGTTGGAATAAAGGCGTTGCAGCTCCACCACATGAGCAGGGCGACAATCGCCATGCCAAGTCCGCCAAAGGTTACTTTTCGCAAATCGCCTTGAAAGATTTCCGATAGCCTGGGAGGGTTCGGCTCGGCTACGGCTTGCTTCCATCGTTCCGGCTCCTTGATGAACATTCGAACTACAAATGCAACACCAGCAGGAATCAAACCGCACAAGAAAACGTACCGCCATGCCACTTCAGGCGCACCTGCAAATAGATCTCCCTGAATGTATTTGGTGACATAAGTTGCTAAGAATAGCCCCAGAGGAGCACTCGTATACAGCAACGCTCCAGCTTCCAACCTTCGCTTTTCCGGCACGACTTCGGCAACCATTGCTGCACCTGCAGCCCATTCGCCACCAATTCCCAATGAAGCCACAATTCGAAAGAGCATGAGCACCCAGATGTTAGGTGCAAAGGCACATGCTGCCGTTCCCACTGCGTACAAAACCATTGTAAGCAAGAGGGTTCGGGTTCGGCCAATTTTGTCGCAAACCTTGCCAAAGACGATTCCCCCAACACCCCATCCAATAAGTAGGATAGATGTTAGAATCCCAGTCCATTGCAAAGTGGCGGATTTTGCTTCTGGAGTGCCTATTGTCAGGCCAAGAAGTGTAGGCACGCAGTTTGGCGCTACGAAGTTGAAGAGGAGGCCGTCAAATACATCGAACCCCCATCCGAGCCAAGCAGCAAACAGAACGGTCCATTGGTAGCCGTTCATGTCCAGCAATAATCTTCTCTTTTGAACCTGCATAGTTGCCTTGTTGTGAAATGGACGGAAATCAAATTGCAGAAGATTTCCCCACTTGAATTTGTGTGGAATGAAACAAGGGTTTCAAAAAAGTTTTATAGTCTGGTCGGCTTGAAGATCGGAAGAAATCTATCCTTAATGCCATTCCAAATTGCCATCGAGATGCATTCCATTTTCTTGCGATTTTCAGTGCGAATCATGATTGCTTTTGCTGATGGATCGCCCGATAGCTCATCTGGATTCGTGGTTCCAAAGTAGGGTCCATTGAACGAACTCTTTAGGCTTGAAAATAGTGTTGCTCGTTTTTGTTCGACGTCAAACCATTCTATCGAAAATGCAACCTTTGTCTCGCTCGCTGGTTTGCCCAAGTTGTTCAAAATGGAGCCGGATGAGGCATTCTTTTGGGACACTTCCATCAGCGTCAAAAAGAGCAGATGCTTAGTGCCTGCAAGTTCTCCGAGCTTCTCCCATACGGCTTGAGTCCTTTCTTTTGGCTTGAAATAGCTTAATCCTTGGTTTGCAAATCTTTCACTACCGTAAACGGTGGAATAGTAGCTGTGACTTTCCTTGTCAAAACCTCTCAACAAGAATCCATCAAGCGTTTGAACCAGATTTTCGGCGGACTCGGAAGCGTTCCAAGTTGCAAATTTCAGTTTGTTCGGCACGGAAATGCCAACCATCAAGAGCTCCGAAGCTAATGCCCATTGACTTAAGAAAATCAGCAATACACCGGTCAAAAGGCGAATGTGGCGGATCCAAACGAAAATTAGAAATAGCGGCTCTCCATCCCCAAACCCCTTCCTCTCACGTCGTGAAAGGAAGGGGAATCTGCTAGTAATGCCAGTCAACATTGAGGGCTTCTTTTGCATGCTTTTCGATGAATTCACGGCGTGGCTCCACTTTATCACCCATTAGACGGCTAAACATCATCTCGATTTCCATTTCAAATTCTGGATTGAGAATAATCTGAAGCAACCTTCGATTTTCTTGGTTCATCGTTGTCTCTTCGAGTTCTTCGGCATTCATTTCACCTAAACCTTTGAACCGTGTAACCGGCGGCTCTTTGCGTTTTTTCTTGCGAATCTCCGCACAAACAGTGTCTCGCTCAGCCTCGGTTTGGCAGTAATGGCGAGTCGTGTTGCCATCTCGAACGACAAAGAGCGGCGGCTGAGCTAGATAGATGTGTCCCGCTGCCATCAATGGCTTCATGTATCTGTAGAAAAATGTCAGCAAGAGTGTTCGAATATGTTCGCCATCTACGTCGGCATCTGTCATGATGACGACCTTGTGGTAGCGAAGCTTCGATATGTCGAAGTGAATCTCTCGCTCGCCTTTCTTCTCCTTTACTAGAAGTTCCGGGTCGTCCTCGCCGAGGTTCCCTCTTCCCAGAGTCATGTCAATTCCGACTCCCAGGGCAGCGATCAACGACTTGATTTC
>JANNJE010000360.1:0-1698 GCA_031405735.1 Armatimonadota bacterium
AAAAACTTAGTCAGTCCCATTTGTTTGTCCTTCCCATACTTCTAAGTGCGCCGAAGTTGTTCGATTATCTAACCAAACTCGAACCTGCAAACAACTGTCTATCCACGCTTAGTATATCAAGGGTGGGCACCATTCCTATTCCACCAACTCCAAAAACCCCCACACCTCTGGCTGATGCATATCAATTACACCTTGCGGACTCCAGACCCAGTTGTCTTCTTTCAGCCCAGGCCGTTTCACATATTTGCCATCTACGATGTCCACTTGCCATTGCACACGGCTAAAGTTGATACGCCAAACGTCACCAGGTTGCGGTGGTACCCGCATCCCCGCATTCTTCATACTTTCCCAAGGCATAGCAATCTCGACAGTCCAACCAATGTCAATGTCGTTGGGATCGTTCAATGTTCCGTTCACATGCACTGCCGATTTGTATCCTGGCATTTCCCAACTGTTGTCCGCCGACCCGCCATCCCGATAAGCCCTTTCAAGATAGAGGTCCCATCCGGTATTGAGCGCATTGATTTCAAATTCAAAATATCGCTCTCCATCGCCGTCCGGGTCAATGAAAACCTCAAAGTCGTTGTCATGAAATATCACGGAATCGTGCTCGGTTAACGTTGCCCAAACGTGCGGTTCTTCCATCTCCGCGGCAATGTAGAGAAACTCGGAGTCCCAGAGCAATTTTGCCCTTGTGCGAAAACGGGGGTTTGGTGTCTTGTCGCCTTCTATATCTACAAAATCGTCTGTCCACGAAGCCCTGTCCCATTGAGGGTCAGAGAGCCTGCCGTCAATCTCAATTGGTTCGGAAACTCGTTGGCAGACGTAGCGTTTTGGCGGCATGGCGTGAAGCTACCTTCTTTTTAGTTGTCAGTAGTCAGTTGTCGGCGGCGTCAATGGGTGTACCAGTTTTGCAAAAGAGTTAACGAAAATTTGCGAACTTTTGAGGCTTCGCCTGCTATCCTTTTAACAGGGTTATGAATATGTTTCAAAAGCGAGTTTTTATCGTAATTGCTGTGGTATTGACGGCAAGCCAATTGATGGCGCAATTGGTGCTTTCGATCGGTGTGAAGAAGGGAGAGCTAGCCTCTACTGTTTCACGCTTGAAAGATTTTGGCAAATTGATCGAAACTGACGAAACGTACTCGATTATCCGAATGTCTCTCAAAAATGGTGCGAGCACTGCAATAGCCACAATTCGCAAAGACAAATCGGTGCTTTTTGTCAGAAATGGAATAGCACTGAGCCACTTTGAAGACGGCAATTTGAACTCGCTCTCCTTGGTCAACAGCACCCTTGCCGAAATGACGGGCCGAAATATAGACCGTGAGAAGATGGCGAAAATTCTCGGATTGCCACCTTTGGAAAAGATGGACAAAATCAAGACTGGCTATTACGAAGCCTATCGCTATTGGCTCGAAGAAAGAGCCTATCCTAATAACAGGGTCAACTATAAGGCCTACGAAGAAGGCGTCCTTCAGCGAGACCAAATGCCACCAGCCTACGGTAGATTAGGCGATTCGCTTGGCACGATGCAATAGCAATTTGTCGGCCCAACCAACCTAGATATCCCCTACTCGACATATTACGGCGTTCGCCCAATTAACGGCAGAGTCAACGCACTTGCTGTTGATCCTACGAATCCGAACACGCTTTATCTTGGCGGAGGATGGGGAGGGGTTTGGAAGTCAACGAACG
>JANNJE010000361.1:0-3380 GCA_031405735.1 Armatimonadota bacterium
GTCAGAAACAGTCCACTTGGCAGACATCAATGCCTCACGACATAAGGCATCCATGTGATGGTGACAATTGGGCTTGACTCCCTCCCCAACCCCTCCCTCATCCTCGTTCCTCGGATAAGGAAGGGGCTATGGCGCGGTACAATTGACCCACCCCGCGAACTCATGGACCTCTCCCACATCCGCAATTTTTGCATCATCGCGCATATTGATCACGGCAAATCTACTCTTGCCGATAGGTTGATTGAGCGCTGCGGAGCCATTCGCGGAACAGCCAAAGAGCAAATGCTCGATTCGATGGACCTGGAACGCGAGCGCGGAATCACGATCAAAATGGCCGCGGTCAAGCTAGACTACGTTGCAAAGAACGGCCAGGAATACGAACTCAACCTGATCGACACCCCAGGCCATGTGGACTTCACCTACGAAGTTTCGCGAGCACTGATGGCGTGCGAGGGCGCTCTCCTGGTAGTAGATGCAAGCCAAGGAGTAGAGGCGCAAACAATTGCCAACGCAGGAATGGCGATGAACCATAACCTGGAAATCGTGCCGATCATCAACAAAATTGACCTGCCTCATGCCGACATCGAACGAGCGAGAGAAGAAATCGAAAGCGCTGTCGCCATAGATGCCAGCGATGCCATACCTTGCTCAGCAAAATCTGGCCTTGGAATTGACGACGTTTTAGAAGCGATTGTAGCTAGAATTCCGCCGCCAATAGGCAAGGCGGCCGGCCCACTGAGAGCGCTCATATACGATTCGCACTTCGATAGCTATCAAGGCGCTATCGCCTATTGCCGGGTGAAGGACGGCGCAATCAAGAAGGGCGACAAGATCAAAATGATGTCTACAGGTTCCACTTTCGATGTGGATTCTGTTGGCGTTTTTCGCCCCGCGCTAGAAGTCTGCGATTCGCTCGGCACTGGCGAAGTTGGGTTCATTACCGCTGCCATGAAAGCCATTGGCGATGCCCAAGTCGGCGACACCGTGACTAACGCCGAACATAGTGCCACCGAGCCTCTTCCTGGCTATCGAAAGGCGCTGAGCATGGTGTTTTGCGGGCTGTATCCCACCGATGGCGACCAATATGACGACCTTCGAGACGCTATAGATCGGCTCAAGCTAAACGATGCGGCTTTGCATTTTACGCCGGAAACTTCTGCCGCATTGGGATTCGGCTTTCGGTGCGGGTTTTTAGGTCTCTTGCACATGGAGATTGCGCGAGAGCGATTGGAAAGAGAGTTTAATCTGGACCTCATCCTCACTGCCCCGAGCGTGGACTATTTGGTGAACCTGAAGAATGGCGAGAACATTCACTGCAGTAACCCTTCGCTCTTTCCAGATGCCAACGAAATTGCCTCGATTGATGAGCCGATTGTCAGCGCGACCATCATGGTCCCTAACGAATATGTCGGCGCCGTGATGACGCTTTGCCAGGAGCGCAGAGGAACCTACAAGAAGACCGAATACCCCACTCCGCAGCGGGTGATCCTACATTACATTTTGCCCCTTGGTGAAATCCTGCTCGATTTTTTTGACAAGCTGAAAAGCTCGACCCGCGGATACGCTTCTCTGGATTACGACGTCGCTGGTTACCAGCCAGCTGACCTGGTGAAGCTGGATATCATGCTCAATGGCGACATCGTGGATGCGCTCAGCTTCATCGTTCACAAGTCGTTTTCGTACAATCGCGGCCGGGCGATGGTTGAACAGCTTCGCAAAGTCGTCCCGAGGCAGCAGTTTGAAGTACGAGTTCAGGCGGCGATTGGGGCAAAAGTCATTGCAGCAGATAGCATCAAGCCCTTCCGTAAAAACGTCATCGCCAAATGCTACGGCGGGGACATCACGCGAAAGCGCAAGCTTCTAGAAAAGCAGAAAGAGGGCAAAAAACGCATGAAGCAGATCGGGACAATCGAGCTCCCTCAAGAGGCGTTTTTGAGTGTGCTGAAGGTGGCGGAGTAGGGGCGTTGCTTGCGACGAATAGCTGCCGTTGCAAGATTCTTGTATCCAAATAATATGTCGTCAATAACGACACATCCACAAGACATGTCGCCAAAATGGCTTTTTGACGACATATTCAAGGTAAGATCTTTCATGATGTTTGATCGCTCCAAACCTTACTTGGACATTCCGCACATAACAGATGTTGCTCAAGATTTTGAGACGCCAAAGACGTTAAAGGCGGCGATCGGAGCAAACAAAGCGCTTGCAGAACTAAAGGCCGTAGGAAGGCTGATCCCTAATCAATCACTGCTCTTTCGCGCGGTTGTGCTGCACGAAGCAAAACTAAGTTCGGAAATTGAAAATGTTATCACTACAAATGATGCGCTGTTCCGAGCGGCAGATGTGACTAGTGGGGCGATTGACCCGAACACGAAAGAAGTATTGCGGTACCAGGATGCCCTGTGGCATGGCGTTGAGAGAATTCGAGCCGGGCGCCCCCTTAGCGAGAGCTTCTTTGTCGAGCTTGTGTCAATTCTCAAGCAGACTGATATGACTGTTAGGCGGCATTCTGGGACTCAGATTGCCAATGAGCGCACTGGTGAAGTGATTTATACTCCGCCAGAAGGCGCGCCACTACTCAGCCAGCTGCTCAACGACCTAACAGAGTTTCTTGTTGGAGAGGAGGATATCGATCCACTCATAAAGATGGCTGCTGCCCATTATCAGTTCGAGGCGATTCATCCGTTTTTCGATGGCAATGGAAGGACAGGGCGGTTAATTAATATCCTGTATTTGGTGGAGCAAGGCTTACTTGAAATCCCTGTTCTGTTTCTTAGCGGATATTTCTTAAAGCATCGAAGCGATTATTACCGCCAACTTTTGGAAGTGACGGAAAGTGGCAATTGGGAAAGCTGGATTTGCTATGTTTTGCAGGCAGTTGAGAAGACATCTCTACAAACAACAAATCGAATTCGCAGAATTCGAAAACTAGTTGATCTGGCTTGTATTGAGGCAAAAGCCAAGATGCCACGACGCTATTCCAGAGAACTAATCGAGCTGATTTTTTCGATGCCCTATACCCGTATCGAAACTCTGGTTTCGGCAAAAATTGCTGGAAGGCAAGCGGCTTCGGACTACCTTCGCGAACTCGAAAGAATTGGCCTGCTTCGGTTTGTCAAGTATGGTAGGAACGCTCTCTATTTTAATCAGCAACTTTTCGATGCGCTGGTTGAAGACTTGCCACCGCAAGAGTAGCCACTCAAAGGAAGAGGCGTTTTTGAGTGTGTTGAAGGTGGCGGAGTAGAATGTCTAAATGGGAGTTCGATGGCAACTTTTTCCACGATCAGCTAGACCCGCTCGCGCTGTGAAAAATCTCATTTCGGTGTTCGAAAGTAACATTGGGTTGATCAGTTCGGAATCCCACAATTTGGCAAGTGATG
>JANNJE010000362.1:0-12176 GCA_031405735.1 Armatimonadota bacterium
GCACGACCTGTTCGCCTGCCGATGTGAGTAACTTCGGGAACGGTGAGTGCAGTCCTTTCGATAATCGTTCCGATTCGGTTGCTTTCGTTAAGGCTCGTGCCCGGGGGCAGAATCGCGCTAAGCGCAAGTGAGCCCTCGTTGAACTTGGGCAGGAACTCCCGGCCAAGCATGGGAAGTAGAGCTATGGCGATCACGGTTAGGACTGCCGTCGAACCAATCACTACCCACGGATGATCCAGCGACCAACGAACGGTTGGACCGTTCAATCGTTTAAGAAAGGTGACCAGCTTTGAATCGCCGTGGTTCCCCGAGCCAGTTCTACGTAGCATGAGGCCGCAGAGGGCAGGAGTAACGGTAAGGGAGACGATAAGCGACGCCAGCATCGAGAAAATGAACGCAAGGCCCAAGGGTAGAAAAACACGCCCCTCCATCCCTTCGAGCGATAGAAGCGGGACGAACACTAGCACGATGATGAGAGTAGCGAAAACGATGCTGTTTCGCACCTCGGCGCTCGCGCTGTAAATCACCCGCAAGGGTGGCTTCTTGTCCGGCGAAACCGCATTTAGGCGAAGCCTCCGAAAGACGTTCTCTACATCCACAATGCTGTCATCAACGACCAGGCCTATGGCAATCGCGAGGCCGCCAAGTGTCATCGTGTTAATATTGATTCCAAACCGGCTGAGGAGCAAAAGAGTGAGAATAAAGGAGACCGGTATCGAGATCAATGAAATCAAGGTCGCCCGGATGTTCATTAGGAAGGCTAGAATGACGATGAGGACGATCACGCCCGCTTCGCCAAGCGCTTTCACGACGTTCGATATCGCATTGTTGATGAAATGCTCTTGCCGGAACAACTCTCGGTTGATCTTAACATCCGCAGGAAGCGTCGCGGAGATTTCGTCAAGTGCTTTGTCAATTTCCTTGGTGAGTAAAAGCGTGTTGGAGTCCGGTTGCTTCTGGACCGACAAGATAACGGCAGGTTTCGCGTTTACGCTTGCGTCGCCGCGTGGCAATCCCTTGGCGAACTCAACATCCGCCACTTGCCCAATCGTGATGGGGATACCATCCACAGACTTAATCGGTGTCTTTTTGATATCGTCTAGATCACGAACGCGCCCTTGGATGCGGATGACTGCCTCTCGCTGCGGTTCTTGGAAGAAGCCGCCGCCTGCATTGAGATTGCTCTCCCGTGCCGCCTCAACCAGTTCGTCCAACGTGATGTCGAATTGCTTCAGCCGCTCGGGGGTTGTAAGCACCTGATACTGCTTCGATCCTCCCCCGATTGGAACCACTTGGGAAACACCGGGAATGGCTAAGAGACGAGGACGAACGACGAAGTCGGCGAGGGATCGCACGTCGATCGGAGCGGTTTTGCCGTCCTTGCTGGAAAGAGACACCAGCATGATTTCGCCCATGATCGAACTGATTGGGGCTAGAGAGGCAACGGAGCCTTCCGGCAATCTTGCTTGAGCGAGTTGGAGCTTTTCGTTGACGATTTGGCGAGCCCGAAAAATGTCCATTCCCCAGTCGAATTCAACGAACACGATGCTGAATCCAGCGCTCGACGCGGATCGCACTCGTTGGACGCCGGTGGCGCCGTTCATCATGGTTTCGATCGGGAAGCTGACAAGCGCCTCGGTTTCTTCGGGAGCCATCCCGTGCGCTTCGGTCATGATTGTCACTACCGGACGGTTAAGGTCTGGTAAGACATCCACGTCCATTTTTGGTATGGCGATGAATCCATAAAGAATGACCATCAAGGTCATGGCCACCATTAAAATGCGTTGCCGCAGACTGAGTTCAATCAGGCGATTCAGCATTTATCCACCCTCTGCCATTGCCATGAGCTGGTATGCGCCGTCTGTGACGACTTTCGTACCTGGCTCCAATCCGCTCTTGATGATCGTCCGGTCGCCAAGAGTTCCCCCGACTTGAACGACCGTCTTTCGGTAGGTGCCTTGTATTTCTTCGACGAAGACCATTTGGACACCACCGGCGGTCTGAACGGCGGCGGTCGGGACAAGAGTTTGTCCGCCGGAGCCCGTTCCTAGCTGAACTCGGACAAACATGTTCTGCTTGAGCCGTTCGCCCGGATTGTCGACAATTACTCGTACCTTTGTGGTGCGAGACTTCTCATCCACCTCGTTGTGAATGAAAGCGACCTCGCCGGGATATGTGCGACCTGGCAGTGCATCCGCGACGACCTCGACCTTCTGACCGATGCGAACCTTCGGAATATCGACCTCGTAGACATCGCTCAGAACCCACACGATTTCAGCATTGAGAAGGTCGTAGAGTTGCTGACCGATTGCGACGGTTTGTCCAACGCTCACGTTCCTGTGCTCCACTTCGCCGGAAATGGGCGCGTTGATCGCAACCCGATTTCCGGCACCGGGGCTCCCTCCGAGCAGCGCGATCTGATCGCTTGCCACTCTCACTAGGCTCTGCGCGCGAGTGAGATCGGCGCGAGCTTGAAGAAGGCCATTGCGGCTGGAAGACATAGCCGCCTTGGCTAAATCGACCTCCGCTTGGGCTGATTCGACTTCCTTTGCATTCCTCAAGCCCTTGTTCGATATGGACTCTTCCCGGCTTAGAGCTTCACCGGCCAACGTCAACTGCCTGCGAGCATTTACAAGCTTCGATTTAGAGGTTTCCAATTCAGATCTCGCGGCTTCTAGTTCTCGCCGAGCGACGACTCCAGAAGCCACACCCTCTTCAAGCCTGCGAACCCTGACCTCCAGACTTTCGACGTTGGTTTGTGATGAATCAACTTCGGCTTGGGCGTGAGATACATCTGAGCGGGCAGCCTCTAACGCTGGTGATGCAAACGCTCCAGTTGCAGCGAGTTGCTTCTGACGCGTTAGCGTCCGTTCCGCGATAGCGAGACGTGTGCTGGCGGAAGTGATGCCTGACTGCGCGATCTTAACCGATGCTTGCGCCTGGCTCACTTCAGCAACGGCTTGCCGGTAGGCGGATTGAGCGTCCGCCAGTTCGGGGCTCTCGATCACTGCAAGACTTTGCCCAATGCGAACCGACGTTCCAGGCAAAGCGCCGAGACTCACGATTCGACCCGAAGCCCGAGCGTTAATTACGACCATTCCGTTCGGATTGGCTGAAATCCGTCCGGTTGTCTGAAGACCTCCGCCTGCAGCCGAGAACTGAACAGGAGCGACTTGAAGTCCGATCAGCTTTGCTTTCTCGGTTCCAATCGCCACCAGAGCGAGATCAGGCGTCATTTCCTCGTTTTCGATAGAGAGGACAAACTTGATTCCGTCAACCCTCTTTTCAGCAGATTCGCCTTGGTTTGGTGCTGGAAACGCTTTGAGCATTGGACCGGCAGACTTTGCCGCATCGGGAGCGACAATGTGTCTGCCGTCCGCACCGTGCATGTGCCCTTCCTCTTCCTCTTGGGCCCAAGCAAGTTTCGACAGTGATGCACTGCCAATTAGTGCTAACGCTAGTACGCTAGCGCCTACGATTCGGGCGTTCTTCTGGCCGAGCTTGAACACGCCGAACAGTACAACTAAACCTCCCACTATCCCCCCGATGAGGAGCAGATAGTTCGGGCCTTCGGCATGTTCAGCGTCTGGCAATGCGCCCGCGATGGCAGGTACGTAGACCGGAAATTCAACGCTCGTCTTCTTGCCGTCAGGAAGCGTTACAGCTTGGCTTATGACGTATTCGCCGGGCTCCCCATAGGTCATATGCGAGCCATAGACTTCGTTCTCGGGCTCGTAAGCGTTGTGTTCGGTGTGAATGACATCCTTCTGGTTGCCCTTTCGGAATATCGTGGAATCGACCTTGCAGCCAAGAATAATCTTGCCATCCGGACCCTCGATGCGCATGTCGTGGTGACTGAGGATAAATATCTGGGCTCCACCCGATGCTTGAGGAGCCACAATATGCCGCCCGTCCGCTCCATGCATATGGCCCGGTTCTTCTTCTTGGGCGAGTGCACCAGTGGTGGCGCAAAGTACTAGAATTGATAGAAATCTCTTCATGGTTTTTTGGGTTCCAGGCCAGGCATGTTCGCCACGGCGGTAAAGTATCGAACTTCGGCAAGTTGGAGGTTCCGAGTCGCATCGGACGCCTCACGGCGAAGCTGACTGAGGGTCTTCTGGGCCTCCAGCACTTCAAGAAAACTGGTCAGTCCAGACTCGAGCCCAGCTTGCATTACCTTGACCATCTGCTCTGCTTTGGGGACGATGCCCATCTCATAGTTCTTTTCGACTTCACGAGCGGCATTGAGATTGTTCTGAGCCGTCTCAATGTCAAGAAGAATCTGCCGTTCCGTGTCCTTAAGCTCTAAATCCCTCGCCTTTCGAGCAGCCTCCATAGCGCGGATCGTATGACGGTTCTCTCCACTGTCAAACATGGGCATTGTGAGCCGAATTTGGTATCCAATTCTGTCGCTCTGGAAGGGGCTACGGTCTAAGCTCCATGTGTCGGCTGCAATTCCTGCAAAGAGGGATGGCAAACTCGAGCGCCTGGCTTCAGCCTCTCTGGCTTTTGCGATCTCGATTTGGGCAATGGCCTCAAGTGCCTCGGGTCTACGAGAGAGGGCATCTTTAGAGAGCTCTGCTACATCGGAGACCGCCGCCCAGACGTTGAATGGCAGATCCGTGGTAGAGGGACGAGCAAGCAACGAATTGACAGAAGACCTGCTCGTTCTCAATTCACTTTGTGCAAGCGTCAGAGCCTGTTCAGCACGGTTCAACTCAATATCTGCACGAATTAATTGTACGGCCGGAGCCTCTCCGATTTCGATCCGTTTCTTGATGCCTTCCACAGTCGCTCTCGCAACCTCGACGCCAGAAAGAGCATTGTTTTCGTTGCGAACTGCTGCAAAGTGGTTTACGTAAGCTGAGAGAAACTCGGCTCCCACGGCAAGTTCTGCCCTTCGAAGGTTTGTTGTTGCAACTTGGACGTCGGCTCTGGCTCGCTGTGCCTGAGCGGCCCTTGTTCTTGAAAGATCAAAGGACTGGCCAAGCGCAAAGTTGGAGTTTGTGAATCCGACTCCGGGAGCGATCTCCAGTTCCAGATTTTTTGGCGAGGCAAAGGATTTCGCCATCGCCTCCGCTTGTTTAACTTGTAGTTGTCGGGCGGCAACGGTCGAATTGGCTGCCAACGCTTGGGCAACCAGACCGGCGACCGATGGTTCGGTTTGGGCTCGCACGGATGTGGCGAAAAGAAGAATTGAGCAAATTGTTATTGTTTTGTGCGTCAAAGGGGTTTTTCCTCCGTCAGCGGCCAACGACAAGGCCGTGGCTGACGAAGGTAGGCCAATAGAATCCCTCGACAGCCTTAGGCGGTCAAGGACGCAGGGGGAGCACGGGTAGATTTGATCCCAGGCGGGCCGGTCCCATAAGGACGGGCATAGGTAATTTGGGACATCTCCCCATTGTTTGAAATTGAGGGGAAGGCGAAGTCAACGACATCTGGCAACGCCATTACGAGCACAACCTGGGTTGAATGTCGCACTGTTGCGCTAGCTAAGGAGGCTTCGTCATGCGGCGCGACCTCAGGGTGAACAATATCAAGTTCAGCGGAACGAGCCTGTGCGTGGCAAAAGCCAATGTGATGTTCGTCGGCATGAACGTGTGCGGGAGCCTCATCCTCGTGGTGATGATGAGGCACAATGCCATACACCTGATTCGAGATCAGGCAAATGAGCATTCCCCACGCCACTACCATACGCATTCGCAAAATGCTACCTTATGGAAGAAGGATGAGGCACGTACCCGTGAGGACGGCCCAGCTTCCAGTAAACTGGACAGAGTTTTGTGAAAGTAGCATTGCTTTGGCATGGAAACCGAGACGCTCGATCGGCAGGTTTCCACGAGTTTGGTCGCTTCGGTGCAACCGCTGACGGTCTGAGAGCTGAGGGCATTCATCCCGAAGCGGCGGTTTACCACGACGACTTCGCAGACGAAGTCAAAGACCAGATTTTGGCAGTCGAGGCTGTGCTCATTTGGGTTAACCCAATTACAGAGGATGGCAATGATCGAACGAAGCTAGATGCGATGCTCGCCGAAGTCGCGGCAACAGGTGTATTCGTCAGCGCCCATCCCAAGACAATTCAGAAAATGGGCACAAAAGACGTGCTCCTCAAAACCAAAGGGCTTGGCTGGGGATCAGACGTGTTCCGTTACGACTTCATCGATCAGCTTCGAAATGAACTCCCGCTTAGGCTTGCCAATGGCAAATCGCGTGTACTTAAGCGAATGCGAGGCCACAGCGGACAGGGAGTCTGGAAGGTTACACAGATCGCTGGAAACGTTGATCGAGTGCTTGCCCGGCACGCCCAGCGCGGCGCGGTCGAAAAAGAAGTTTCCGTGAATGAGCTCTTCGAAATCTTGGAGCCTTACTTCTCAAGTGGAGCGATGATCGATCAGCCATTCAATGAACGCATTGTAGACGGCATGATCCGTTGCTACCAGGTGCACGACCGTGTTGCTGGGTTCGGGCATCAGAAAGTCAACGCACTGCATCCAGCCGAGCAAAGCCCCGGCGAACGGCTCTACTTTCCGGTGGACGAGCCTCAGTTCCAAGCGATCCGGCAGCGAATGGATTCGGAGTGGCTGCCCGAAATGATGCGCGTTTTAGGAATGCATAAGGACGAGTTGCCGTTGCTCTGGGACGCTGACTTCATGTTCGGCCCAAGCGATGGCGAGTTCGTGTTGTGCGAGATCAACGTGAGCTCGGTCTACCCGTATCCTGAACCGGCAATCCAACCGCTCGCACGGGCATTACGAGAGAGGCTGAATATCTGAACTCCGTTTAATTTAGCGCTTCTCGATTTTGATAACTTTGCCGTTTTCGATGGTCGCCTGTACATTGCTCCAAATCCAGATGTCGTATTCCTGTCCAGCCTCGCCGTGCTGGTGCTTCGCTTCATCAGGAGCGCCCATAATCTCTTTCACTTCGACGAGGTCCATCCCAACTTTGAGCTTAGTGTCTTCTGCTGTCGTTGGTTTGACTTCTAGAGTAGTAGATGCTGGCATGGATTCGCTCGACACCGGAGCCTTTTCGGGCTGAATAGTGGTGGGAGCATCGTTCTCAAGGGTCGAGCCGCATCCGGCAATTACTATCGAAACGGCGGCAGACGGCAAAAGGAGCATACGAATCATGCGCCGAAGTGTACCCATGGTTGCCCTGCTCTCGGACTCAATGTCCTAATGACTTGCCCCTCCTACTAATTGGTCTACAGTTCTTTTAGGACTCCCTATGAAAGCATTTTTCGCTCTTTACCTATCCGTCTTCATCGTCGGCTCTGCTCTTGCATAGGAGATTCCCAAGCACTACACAGAAGCGGCGGCCACTATCGGAATAAAGGGCTCTGCTCTTATGGTCGGCGATGTGGCAATGGTTCGGCACGAGATTGACGGCGTGGTGGACGCTCTGCGAGCAGGTGGAATCGAAGTCGTGGCTCTCCACAACCATATGACAGCCGAGAATCCGCGCCTCTTCTTTTTGCACCTTCAAGGCAAAGGATCGGTAGCTTCACTGGCACGTACGTTTCGAAAGGCAATTGATGCTTGCGGCAAGCCCGCTCCGAAACCAGCTGTTCCCACAACGGGCAAACCAGATGTGGACTGGGTTGCAATTGAGAAGACGCTCGGAGTGAAGCCCACCACCTTTGACTCAGGCGTGACGCGTTTTGTGACGCCTCGAAAGGACTTGTCCATTACCATTGATTGTATGCAATTCCTGCCCGGAATGGGTTTGGGATGGCGGGCGGCGTTCCATCGCTGTGAATGTGGGAAAACAATGGTGATGGGAGACACCTGTACTACGCGAAGCGAATTGCAAAATGTGATCGATGCGCTTCGAAAGGGTGGAATTTCGATTACCGCCATTCATAACCACATCCTCGGCGGATCGCAAGAAGTGATGTTCCTGCATTATGAGGGCGAAGGCGATGCCAACCCGCTTGCGAAGAGCATTCGTGATTGCTGGAATGCGCTTAGCAAGTAAACACAACGCAGCAGATCCCTAGCATTTCGGCAAATAGTTGGGAATAGAACTTACTTAAATTTGGAATGTCGTCAATCTATTCTGCATCGAGGCTGAACGAGCTGATCTCGTGCATCGATGGTGCTGAAATTTTAGATTTGCATACGACCTGATAAGCCCTTGACGGAATCCAAGCGTTTGACTGTGAGCGGCTTTGGCATTAGTCGGCACGACGCTACTCTCGGTCGTTTCCATCCAGTCATGGTGTTCCCTCCCAGATCTAATTTCGCTGTGAACGCACCTTCTGACGAACATATGTACTGAACTCATTTGCGATTCATTGAGCTTGGTAACAAACCCAGCGAGAGGAACTGCACTGCTCGTGTGCTTCTGTATCTCGTAGCGATCGATCTTTGACACCAAGGATCTTTGACTTACACTTTCTGTCAACCACGTAAAGTACAAAACAAAACTTGGGTTGGTGTCAAGGTTGGTGTCAAATTGCCCTTTGGCAGCAAAAAACGCACTTCGAAAAGTGCGTTTTAGGTTCAATTTAGTGGTGGATCGTGTGGGATTCGAACCCACGACCCGCTGATTAAGAGTCAGCTGCTCTGCCAACTGAGCTAACGATCCACGCGGAAGCAATTTGTACCCGAATTCCCTCCCAAAGTCAATCGCGGAGAGATCCCAAAGCCAATCGCGGAGAGATGCCAAAGTCAACAGCGGAAGGATCAAAAAGCTACCGAGGCGAGAAGATTTCGATTGGATTCCCGCTAGGGTCTTCAATCAGTACCTGTGTGCCGCCGGGACCAGTTATCGGTTCATTTCGGAATACCACACTCTCGGCCCGAAGCTTCGAAACAGTGGCTTCAAAATCGTCATAAACCAACACGACACGATTCCAGCCTCCTGGCACTGGACTTCTCCCATCTGGCATTGGCTGTGCAGCCGAAGACTGCGGACCGCTGAGCCAAAGTGTCAGGTCCTCTCGTTTTACGATCGCGAAAGCTGGGCCCCATTGCTCAACCAATTGAAAGTCAAGAAGTTCCAAATAGAACGGCAAGACTTCGGCGATATCATGAACCAAGTAGCGAGTTGCCATATGCCGAATTATGGACTCTTTTTAGGCCATTGGTTGTTGGTTGTTAGATGCTGAGTGTTGGGTGCTTTGTGTTGGGTTACGTTTCCGCTAACCGCAATCTGCTAATCAATAGCTAAAAACTAACAACTCCCTCTTGGGCGAGACGCCCGAGACACATTCGAACATAAGATACAATGAGAAATGAGCTTTTGGATTCGGCAGGCAACGAATCGAGACACCGAAGCAATCGTGAATGTGATTCGGACTTCATACGAAGAGCACGACTGGACATGGGAGCCAAGCGGCTACCACGCCGACCTTTACGATATCGAAGCTCAATATTGGCGACCTGGGCATGGATTTTGGGTCGCGGAATCAATAGACTCTGCAACCGTCCTAGGCACAGTTGGACTCTTCTTCTTTCATCCAATTCCATTGGGAGAAACTCACACTACAACGTTTGGGAGCCAAATTCGAGTCACAGGTGCAGATTGCTCGCTAGAAAGACTGTATGTTCACCCTGAAGCGCGAGGGAAGGGTATGGGAAGCGCTCTACTCGATCATGCCATGGCGGTTGCGCGCTCTGTCGGAAAAAGGCGAATGGAAATTTGGAGCGACAAGAAACTCGAAGATGCTCACAGGCTCTATCGAAAATTCGGTGCTTTAGAGGCGGGTGAACGAATTTGCCATGACCCAGATGAAAGTCCAGAATGGGGAATGGTATTACCGTTGGTGCATTTGGACGTTTGAGACTTGGAAGTGTGCGGACGTTTCGCGTCTGTTTAGGCTCAGGGTACAGGGTTTAGGGTTTAGCGTTCGTTTCATTCACATAACAAATGTAAGTTAGCACGATTCACACTTATGAATACGACTCATCGAAAGAAAACCGATTTAATGAGAAACCCTAGACCCCTTACCTTTGACTCCAAACCCAAACTAAGCCGAACAAAGCCCCTTCACCATCCTTAGATGCGGAACGCCGACCTCCTCAAACAAACCTCCTTGACCAACGTAACCAATTCTTTCGTAAAACCCGATTACATTTTCGCGAGCATGAAGCATGACCGATTTGTAGCCCGCATCTCTGGCATGGTCTTCACTGATTTCCATAAGCATTGCGCCTATGCCGCTTCCCTGCAAAGTGGGGTCAACGGCAACTGCACGAATTCTTACTATTTCTCTATCAATTCTTGAAAGCACCACACTCCCAACAACCCGGCCGTCAAAGGTTCCAATAATATGAACATCTTCAAATTCGGTTCTAAACTTCGAAATTTCAAATGGAAGATCAATCGGAAGCCTTAGCGTAATGAACCGTAAAATCGTCTGCTGCCAAAACTCTTCAGAGAGGTGTTTTGCAACTTTGAAATGAATCGGAGTCAATTAGTGCCCAACCGACCAACCGTCAAATTGTCCGCCAAGGGATTTGACAATTTTGGAAACGGTTTCGTTTGCCCTTGAAATATTAATCTCGCTTGGGACTACAATTTTAGTTGCAAATAGCGTCCACCGCATCGCAATTCCCTCGCCCGCGTCCTCAAAGTCTGTTTTATAGCCTTGCTCGCGCAATCTCATTACTGCGCCTTTGGCTGAAGGCTCAACGGGAAAATAGCAGAAAAAACGAATCGGCTGGGCGATTTCCAAGTTCAGCCCCATTTGACGTAAATTTTCAAGCTGTGATTTATCTCTTTCACTAAGCATGGTAACTCCATTCTAGGCGTCTTCGCCCGAAATTGCAAGGCTCGGACGGGTACCTTGATAAGATGACGGATTTCGAAGAAGCCTGGATTCTCACGCGAACAAGGTTTTGCGATGCAATAAAAGATCTAAGCCAAGAGCAGTTAAATTGGCGAATTCACCCAGATACGTTGACGTGCGGCGAAAGTGCAATGCACGTTGCAGGAGCTGAGGTTCGTTTCGCGTTTGATTTGCTGAAAGAAAAGCCTGAAGGTCTAAAATCTCGCCTATATGATTCTGCAGCAAACGGCGTTGTCAATGAACTGGCATTCCCTTTTGCACCCTCGGAAATCACACCTGAACTTGTGGCTGAAGCATTGGAGTCTGGAATGCAAAGCATGGGGCCGCTGATTGCCAATCCAGACCTTTATCGTGATTGTCAGGTGGTGACGATCCTCGGACCAACTGTAAACGGAACAGGCGTTTTCGCTCGGATGGCGTACCACGCGGGCTACCATCAGGGCCAGGTTCACTTACTGAAGACGGCTCCTGGATTTCCTAAGAATTGAGATATTTTGGGAGTATATGTTTATTAGTTGTTAGTTTTTAGTTGTTGGTTGTTGGTTGTCGGTTGTCAGTTATCAGTTATTCGCTCCTTCTATGCACTTGGTTTTCGGAACTCAACACTCCTCACTCAGCACTTACTTGAACACCCAACACTCAACACCCAACACCCAATACCCAATACCCCATGTTCCTAGACGAAGCCAATATTGAAATCACCTCCGGCAGGGGAGGCGCAGGTGTCGTAAGCTTTCACCGCGAAAAGCACGTCCCACGAGGCGGTCCAGATGGTGCTGACGGTGGCAGGGGTGGAAGTGTTTTTCTCGTCGCAGATCGCGGAAAAAGGACGCTTTACGACTTTAAGTTTCAGCCTCACTTTAAGGCCGCACACGGCACAGATGCAGTTAGCAATAAAACTGGCAAGAATGGCAAGGACTTGGAAGTTCGGGTGCCAGTTGGAACCGTAGTGATTGACCTTGACCTCGATGACCAGTTGGTTGACCTTAGCTTTGACGGTGCCCGCTATAGAATCTGCAAAGGCGGACGAGGCGGATTTGGAAATCTCCATTACACCAACAGCGTGCGCCAAGTACCTCGGTTTGCACAGAAAGGCGAGCCGGAGGAAACGGTTCGAATTCGGCTAGAACTCAAACTTGTAGCAGATATTGGAATTGTTGGCCTTCCAAATGCAGGCAAGAGCACCCTAATTTCTCGAATTTCAGCGGCAAAACCAAAAATCGCTGATTATCCATTCACGACTATTGTCCCGAACCTTGGAGTTGTGACGGCTGGGGATGAATCCTTCACTGTTGCCGACATGCCCGGACTCATTGAAGGAGCCAGCGAAGGCCACGGATTAGGACATCAGTTTCTGCGGCACGTCGAGAGAACTTCTGCC